>DATJAY010000001.1 GCA_035515795.1 Candidatus Acidiferrales bacterium
CGCAAGGAAGCGAACCTCAATCAGTAGATCAAGAATCTTGAATTGGCAAAGATACAACGATTTCCAGCTTCGCTCGGTAGATGTCCAAAATTCGATACGGATATCCTTAATCAGAGGATGACAGCAAATCTACATTTAAAGTCCCGTGTTGCGATTTAGAATTTTTTCTCTCCCCTGCAAAATCTATATTATCTGAGATGTCCCATAATCTTGGAAAGGTCATAGTCTCACGAACTGATCATATCGGAGATGTTGTTCTCGCTCTGCCGGTTTTTGCGTCGCTGAAGAAGTGTTTCCCTGAAAGGCGTGCGATAGCGCTCGTCAGTAACTATACCGCTGATGTGGTTCGTTCTTCCCCGTTCGTCGACGATGTGATAACTTACGATCCGAATGAATCGATCTTCTTAACGTGGAAGAAATTAAAGAAGATTGAAGCGAACGCAATAGTGATTCTCTTCCCAAGATTTAAAATTGCCGCAGCAAGTTTTCTCGCGGGCATCCCAGTTCGTATCGGCACTGCTTACCGTTTGTATTCATTTCTGCTGAACAGAAGAATCCGTGAACACAGGAAATATTCCGTAAAAAGTGAGTCCGAGTATAATCTGACTCTCGTAGAAGTTTTAGGATGCAAAGAAAAAATCTTTGACACGACTTTGAATATTAATGAGGCTGCTTTAGATAGTATCGATGTCTTTCTTGGTAAGAACTGTCTGACAAAGTTTATAGTGGTTCACCCCGGCAGTGGAGGTTCTGCATTTGAATGGGGACCCGACAATTTTCGCGGAATAGTCAAAACAATTACAAACGACCTCGGGTTGAACGTGGTCGTGACCGGAACGGTGCAAGAGAATTTATTGTGCAAAAATATATCCGAGGGAATCGGAAACGCAATAAACACAGCAGGTCGCTTCTCAATGCTGGAATTCATCGCCCTTTTGTCAAAAGCTGAGCTGTTCATTTCAAATTCTACCGGGCCGCTCCATCTTGCCGCAGCCGTCGGTACTCCCCTGATAGGGATTTATCCAAACGGCAAACCCATGGCACCGGTCAGATGGATGCCGCTGACTGATAAAAAAATAATCTTGGTCCCCAAAGACGGTTCGAACAATTTATCTCTAATTCCTGTCGGCGAAGTAACGGAAGCCGTCCGTAAGCTCATGAATATTGAACCAAGATGAAGAGGTGCTTGTCGTTTTCTCTCGTCGTCATCTTGATTCCGGGACTTTTCCTGACAATTTCAGATCCCGGTTACAAGGGTGTTTCGCCGAGCCCCGATACGCTGTCGAACATATCCGAAAATCCGGATGATACTTTTCGGATTCTCTCCAATACCGCGTTCGCTGCCGGGGAAAAACTTGATTATGACATCTCTTACGGCCCGATAGTCGCCGGAAGCGCGACAATCCTGACATCGTCGTACGAATCATACAATAACCGCAAGTGTTATAAGGTTGAATTCACAATGCGCTCCGCAAAGTTCTTCGATATTTTTTTCAAAGTCAGGGATACCTACTCATCCATCATAGATGCGGAGGGACTTTTCCCCTGGAAATTTGAGCAGCACCAAAAAGAGGGTGGCTACAAAAAAGACTTCGAAGCATGGTTTGACCAGGGAAATCATGTGGCGAAGACAAGCGAAGGCGGCCCGTACAGCATACCTCCGTACACCCAGGACGCAGTGAGCACATTTTTTTATGCGAGGACTCTTAATTACGATACGATGCAGGTCGGGCAGAAGGTCCACTTCACAAATTTTTATCAAGACAAGGTTTATCCACTGGATGTAGAATACTTAGGACTGCAGGACGTGGAAACGAAAGCCGGAAAGTTTCATTGCCAGATGATCGAGCCTGTCATAGTAAAAGGTGGCTTGTTCAGGAACACCGGCAAAATAGTCGTCTGGATTACCAACGATTCACTTAAGGTTCCGGTGAAAGTTCAAACTCAGGTCACGATTGGTTCCGTGGTCGCCGAACTAGTGGGCTACAGCGGGTTAGACGGAGTAATGACTTCAAAGTTTTAGAAATGAATTTCGCTGAACAGCCTCTATCCCAGCCCGCTGAATCTGATGGCACGAAATACAAACCCGTTGCGTTTGCATTAATCTCTCTGTTAGTAGTATTCTTCCTATATCAAATAGTTGGTGGCGGGATCGTTCTTTATCTCTTTGGAAACTTCACGGTCGGCAAAGAAACATTGCCGCTGCAGCTTGCCATGATGCTCGCGGAAATTCTGTTTATTTTGATCCCAACTTTCTTTCTCGCAAAGCTCCAGACAAAAACTTGGGGACGCTTTCTCCGGCTCCGCAAGACCGACCTGTACTACATCGGACTTGCGGTAATCGGAGTTATAGCCTTGCAGCAGCTCTTAGAAATCTATCTCTACTTACAGGACCTAATACCACTGCCTCACCAGATCAAACATTTAATTGACCAGTTCCAAAAGACGATCGAAGAAACATACAAAGTTCTCTTGACTGCACGTTCGCCTGTGGAATTCTCTTTTGTGGTCCTGGCGGTCGCGGTAACGCCTGCAATTTGCGAAGAAACTCTTTTCCGCGGATTGGTACAGTCAAATTTCGAGTTGAAAATGTCTAAAACAAAAGCAATAATATGGACTGGAGTAATTTTCGGCGCGTACCATCTCAATCCGTTTGATTTCGTCGCATTATGCGTTCTTGGAATCTACCTGAGCTACCTCGTATCCGTAAGCGGAAGCATTATAGTCCCGGTGGTCGCCCATTTCACAAACAATTTCGTTTCTACGCTAATTTTATATAAATTTAATAAGGAGAGTGTAATAGCCCCGGCGGATCAAAAGCTCGGAGCTGGATATATCATTGCATGGTCATTAGTTCTTTTCCTAATTTTTGTGGCAACGACAACATCGATGGTTAACTACAGCAAATCGCGGTCCTTGCCCGGCGAAAATGGGTCCGGCGGATCGGGATAGGAGGCAAAAGCAATCTATTCGAATTGTGGATATGCTCGCACGGATGATTTCTCAGATCATTTGCAGTGCACAAAGGAACCGGCATGGCACCAGTAGAGCGATGCAGTAACTGCGGGGCCGAATTAGACACCGACGTTTTCTTGTACTGCAAGAATTGTGGAGCATTAAACAACAAACGAGCCTCGGACCAAGGGATCGTTTGTGACACACATATAGATAACCGCGCAATCGGTTTCTGCGTCGTGTGCGGACATGCAGTATGCGAAGAATGCGCCGAAAACATCGGCAACAAAATCCTCTGCAGCGATCTGGAGCATCGCGAATATCTGGAAAAATGGAAAGTGCTCCACACGTTCGACTTTGAATATGAAGCTGCGATGCTATATGCAAACCTTGAGCAGCGCGGCATCGAGACGATAGTTTTTTCAAAGGTAAATCCTGATACCACCGAGGCCATGGTACGTCCTACTCTTGTCGAAGTACTTGTACATTCGCAAAAGTACGAGAGTGCAATAGAAATCAGAAAATTACTCGGCCTCTCCGACGAGAACGAGGAGAATGATTCATAATGTCAAACCTGACTACCCGTGTCCTTGTAGCCGTAATAGCTATTCCCCTGATCGTCGCCGCTTCTTATCTCGGCGGGACTTATTTCTTTTTGTTCACCACCGCATTGATTGTCATCTCAACAAACGAATTTTATTCTCTCGCTAAAAAGAAAAATCTCGAACCATTGGCGCCGTTAGGGATAATACTGGCCGGGGTTGTGAATGCAATTGCTTACGCCTTTGGATTGGGTCTTGCGGTGGAGTTCATGGTCCTGATGATCGCTATAGTCCTGCTATATGAATTATCAAGAAAGAGAACCGATGGAGTGAAAGGAACATTCGAGAACGTCGGGAGCACTCTTACCGGGATTTTCTACATCGGATTCTTTGGAGCGATATTAACTACAATCCGACAGCGATACGGAATAGAGAACGTTTTTCCTGACGACAGGGACGCGGGACTCTACGTAATCACAATCTTTGCTACCATCTGGATTTGTGACTCTGCAGCCTACTTCGTCGGGAAGTCGGCAGGAAAACATAAGATGAGTAAGTTCGTGAGCCCGAACAAAACATGGGAAGGCGCAATCGCCGGGTTTGTCTTTGCGACAGCGACGCCAGCTGCCGCGCATTTCTCAGTGCTGCGCCACCTCGACATGAGGCTTGCTTTGGGAACCGGCATCATTGTCGGCATACTGGGACAAGCCGGTGATTTTGTCGAATCGCTTTTCAAAAGAGACGCCGGCGCAAAAGATTCTTCGGAGATGATTCCCGGGCACGGCGGCGTCCTCGATAGATTCGACAGTCTCCTCTTCTCGGCTCCGTTCATTTACCTGATGTTGAAGCATTTCCAATGAAAGGGTTAACCTACAAAGGTTCGGAACGATTCGGCTAACTACGGGCATTCATGCATTTACATCGTGGTTGCCGGATCGACGTCGGCAAAGAAACTTACCCAGTTGCCGTAATTTCTTTTTAGATCGAAATCTATCTCGTCGAGAACTCTTTCCAATCTTTCCGTGGCTCTGTCAAGCTGCTTGCTCATCTTTATGACAATTTGAAATCTGAATTTGCCGAGAAGCCTTCCGATCATCGCCGGCGCAGGACCCAGAACCGCTATCACCGGAAGTTCCTTTCTAATTTTTCTTGCGGCTTTTTCCGCCGCATCGCCGGTCTTGGGCATATCCTTCCCTCTGAACTCTAGTACTACCATCCGCGAAAATGGAGGGTAGCTTAGCTCCCGGCGGACTTCAATTTCTTTTTGATAAAATCCCAAATAATCGTGCGAGCCTACAAACCGCAGAACATCATCTTTGCTGTTCGAGACCTGAATTATGACTTCACCTTCCTTCTCGCGTCTCCCTGCTCTTCCGGAGACTTGTGTCAGGAGCTGAAACGTTCGTTCGTTCGATCTGAAATCAGGCATGAGCATGGTGGAGTCCGCGGAAACAACTCCGACGAGCGTCACCCGCGGAAAATCGAGCCCCTTCGCAACCAGCTGCGTCCCGACGAGGATGTCCGCTTCTCCGCTGCCGAACTCGGACAGGATTCTGTCGTGCGCTCCGCGTGGCGAAGTCGTGTCTAGGTCCATACGCAATATTTTTGCTTCCGGGAAAAGTGCGCTCATTTCTTCTTCTACTTTCTGGGTGCCCGTTCCGCCGTAAATGAGCTTGTCGCTTGCGCATTTAGGACATCGTACCGGCGGCTCCTTGACAAAGCCGCAGTAGTGGCATCTCAGATGTTTTCTTCTCTTATGAAATGTGAGAGCAACATCGCAATTCGGACACATTTCAGTCGCGCCGCATTCGCTGCACTGCAGGTACGTGAAAAACCCACGGCGATTTCTGAGTATGATAATTCCTTCCCTTTTTGAAAGCCTATCGTCAATTTTCGACTTCAGCTCATCGCAAAAGCTGCCGAAGACCAACTTATTTCTTCTCTTTTCTTTCATGTCGACAATCTCGATCTTCGGCATCCTTGCATTGTCAATCCTGTCTGGAAGATTAAGCAGTTTGTATTTCCCGCTCGACGAATTGTAAAATGATTCCACCGATGGAGTAGCGCTGCCGAGGAGCGCAACCGCTTTGTTTATCGAGCAGCGCATCACGGCAACATCGCGGGCATTATACCGAGGACTCGTGTCGCTCTGTTTATAGCTCGATTCATGCTCCTCATCCACCACGATCAGTCCAAGATCTCTTACCGGAGCAAACACCGCACTGCGCGCCCCGATAACAACTTTCGCTTCTCCTCTTTCGATTCTGCGCCATGAATCGTACCGCTCTCCGAGAGACATGCGGCTATGCAGCACAGCAATGGTCTCACCGAAACGCTGTTCAAACCTTGCAACAATTTGCGGCGTGAGGGAAATCTCCGGCACAAGCACAATGGCGCTTTTCCCCTGCTTCATCGCGAGATCGATTGATTCAATGTAGACCTGCGTCTTTCCGCTTCCAGTGACCCCATGAAGCAAAAATGCGGCATAGTTGTTTCCACATACCTCCTGCGATATTTCGTTTATCACATCTCTCTGATTCTGGGTCAGGTCGAATTCCTTTTCAGCCTCACGGTAATTGAATTCAGGTTTCCTATAGCTCTCTTTGCCGTAAAGCTCGATGATCCCTTTTTCACACAAAGCCAGGAGTGAACTCATGCTTCCTTTCGATTGTGCGAGGAGCTCGGAAACGCTTACTCCGCCTTCTGAAATTCTTATCAAGTGAGTGAGCTTGAGCAAAATCTCAGATTGCTTCGTCGCGCGCTTGTCGAGTTCGTTTAAAACTACCTTTAATTTTTCCGGTGACTCATATCCTCCCTTGAACTGTACATAATTTTCGTATTTGATCGAGACACGAGGATCCGTGATTTTTTCCACCAATTCCACTATTCCATCCGTTTTCATCTTTCCCAGATGATATCTCAGACCGCTCGCCCCAACTTTTTTCCTAATTTGTTTCACCGTTAACTCTCTCGGGGTTGAAAGTGCCTGCAGAATCTTTTTCCGAGTCTCGTTTTTCTCAGTCGCACTCGTTTTCAGAAGTCTAACTACCTGCGCACTCTCGATCGATGTGCCAGTTGGAGTTGCAGTCTTCAGCGCTTCGCCCCACGAGCTCAAATAGTAATCAGAAATCCAGCGCGTAAGCCGGAGAATATCTTCCGAAAAGGCCGGTTGATCATCCATAACATCATGGATCAATTTTATATCGGCAAGTTCGGAATGAGTGGAGAGCCCTACAACTACGCCAGTTAGGTATTTTCTTCTGAACGGCGCGACTACTCTCACGCCGACCTTTGCAGCGTCGGCGAGTTCACCGGATATTTCGTAAGTGAACTCCCGATGCACGGGAATTGGAAATGCGACATCGCAATACGTTCTTCCCGCCGACAGTGCCTTCAATTTCACTCCCTATTCAGTTCAGCGTTAAGCCTCTGCATTACTTCCGCCAGCGGAATATTTTTTGATTCGGAAATTCTCTTGCATTCCTCGAACTCGGCGGAGATTCTCTTCTTACCGTTGATGTTGCTTTCTTTCACCTGAACATCGCCGAAGCTCGTTTTGACCGTTTTCACTTCTCTGTGGACCTTCATTCTGCGTATGTTCCTAATACGAAGACCAAGCGTCGTCGTTTGTGAAAAAATCTCCGCCGCAATTCTATCCAAAAGGGTTTCTGGAATCAGGACCGACAGCATGAAACCGGGTCTTCCCTTTTTCATTATCACCGGCGTTACGAAGGCGTCGGTCGCCCCCAGACTTAGAACTTTTTCAATTACAAAGGGAATTACCTGCGGATTGATATCATCCACATTGGTTTCGACCAGGACTCCATGGTCCTCTTCGAGCTCGGATTTCAATTGCCCTATGATGAGCCTCAGAAGATTTGGAAGGCTTCCCAGCTCCCTCGTGCCAGATCCGTAACCTATCTTCTCGATTTCGATCGGTCGGTCTTTCAACACTCCGTTCGAGAGTGCAGAAACAATCGCAGCACCGGTCGGCGTAGTCAGTTCAAAAGGGATGTCGTTGAAGATGACGGGATAATCTTTCAGAATTTCAATCGCTGCAGGAGCGGGAACCGGCAACACACCGTGCCGAGCATCAATATAGCCGCCCGAGCCAAGGCGGATCGGCGAAGTATATATCGATTCTACGCCCGTGATCTCGATGCATATTGCCGCTCCGACAATATCAACTATCGAATCTGCTGCACCGACCTCATGAAAATGAATCTTGTCAACGGTGGTATCATGTATTTTTGCTTCCGCCTCGGCAAGTTTTGAGAAGACCGCCAGAGATTTAGATTTTACAAAATCAGAAAGACCGGAATTCTCAATTAGATGCTTTATTTCGAGGTAACTTTTCCCGTGCTCATGGTCTCCATGATGCTTGGAATGTTTATGGGAATTTTCGTGAAGGCTCGGCCCCAAATCGTCCACTTTTTCCACCCTACCGGAGACAACTACATCGACCTTTGTCGCAGTGATTCCGTTCCTGACAACCTTCTCTGCACGCAGTTCAACATTCCCGATGTTTAATCTTGCTATTTCACTTCTTAATCTGTTCACATCGACGCCGGAGGAAACAAAAGCTCCCAGAACCATATCACCCGCGATCCCGGCGAACGTATCAAAATATGCGATTCTCATTTTCTCTCCTTTAGCAGGCACGAAGAAAAAACAGAATTACGAACTCAGAAATCAGGCATGAACGATCGGCTTTGCGGCTTTGCATCTTTGTCCGGTCTCTCAATATTCGTCCTTTCCCGGCCTCGTCATAAGTTCGCGCACTGCTTTTTGCGGATCCTTTCCTTCGAAAAGGACCTTGTACACCTGTTCCATGATAGGCATCTCGACATCATATCTTTCCGCAAGCTTATGCGCGGCTTTCGCTGTGGGCACACCTTCGGCAACCATCTTTATCTCATCCAGCACGTCATCTAACTTTCTCCCAGCGGCAACCTGTTCGCCGACAAATCGATTTCTGCTGTAACGGCTCATGCATGTGACGATCAAATCGCCCATCCCTGCGAGACCCGAAAAAGTCTTGTGATGAGCACCAAGCGTTTCTCCCAATCTCGTAATCTCGACCATCCCGCGTGTCATCAACGCGGCTTTCGTATTATCGCCGTATCCTGCACCATCACTCATGCCTGCCGCCAGCGCGATGACATTCTTCAGCGCACCACACAACTCGACACCTTTCACATCGCGATTCAAATAGACCCTGAAATACGCATTCATAAAGATTTTTTGGACCTGTTCAGCGCTTCTCCGATGGTGGGAGGCCGCAACTATCGCCGTCGGCATCCTGCGGCTCACTTCTTCGGCATGGCTGGGTCCCGATAGGACGGCGTAATTTTCCGCCGGGCATTTGTTCAGTGTGGATTGCACAACCTCGGACATCGTGCAAAAAGTCGTGGCTTCGATTCCTTTTGCCGTGTTTATGAAAATCTTTTTTCGGAAATCCATATCAGAAATGTTCTCGAGTTGTTGGCGCAGAAACTGCGAAGGTATGGATGCTACAACCACTTCCGCCCCGGCAGCAGCCTTTTCTATGTCCGAAGTTATTTCAATTTCCTTCGGAATCGACACACCGTGCAGGTAAGTCGTGTTTTCTCTCGTCGAGGAAAGTAATTTCGCGTAATCCTCCATGTACGCCCACAGTGTAACCGCTAATCCGTTGTCATGAAGAAGAATTGACAGTGCCGTTCCCCAGCCGCCGGCACCAAGAACAGTAACTCTCATTTACCCAAATTTGTTGGAGACCCCGGCTGCGGATGATGAGATTTAGCTCTGTAAAAAAATCTTAGTTTCTCGAGACGATGTTCTCTTCCGTGCAGCAAACGACTTATGTTAGCACGATGATTGTAAATCAAAAATCCTGAGATAGCGATGCTGAAGAAAATCATGGAGTGATAATATTTGGTAGCCACGTCGAACACGTTTGCCCTGACAAACATCGCAAGTGGAAAAGCAACGGCGGCACTGACCGATCCGAGCGAAACGTACCTTGAACTGGCGACCACTACGGCAAAGACGCCGGCGGCGATCGCAACTTCGATCGGAGCAATACCGACCAGCATTCCTCCGGCTGTGGCTATTCCTTTTCCTCCTTTGAATCCAGCAAAGACCGTCCACGTATGGCCGAGGATTGCACTGATTCCAGCTATAATCTGCACCACCGTAAAATCCGAAAATGGAGTTGCATTGTCGAGCGGGAAATTTCCGTAAAACAATCGCGAGAGAACTACTGCGGCCAGAAAACCTTTCATTGCATCAAACAAGATCACGAAAACTCCCGGTCCCCAGCCAATCACCCGAATTACATTCGTGCCACCGGCATTCCCACTTCCATAATTTCGGATGTCGATCCCTTTGAGGGCTTTGGTAATAATGATACTTGTTGGAACCGAGCCCAACAAATAGCTCAAAAGCACCACTATGATAAGTGAAAACATCGATACTCCTTAAACAAACTAAAGTAGCTCTATGATGCTTGAAATGCAATGGAGGAAAATCTAAATGAACCGATGTGTCACGACAGAGCGTCTACCAGATCCCGGATTGTTTGCCCGTTAACGACTCTATTCTTAATTTCAGCAAAACGGCCTTGGCCAGCGCCGATTCATCATAAACAAGCGCAAACTCTGCACCATATTTCCTCATCAAGGCGTCGA
The DNA here is from genome assembly GCA_035515795.1 of Candidatus Acidiferrales bacterium. Taxonomy (NCBI): domain Bacteria; kingdom Pseudomonadati; phylum Acidobacteriota; class Terriglobia; order Candidatus Acidiferrales; species Candidatus Acidiferrales bacterium. The sequence goes on from DATJAY010000001.1 coordinate 10,169, forward strand.
AACCGTTCTTTTTTGATTCAATATCATCGTCTATCACGATCGTCCCTTTTCCCATAACCGAACGATATCTTGTCCCCCATTTACACGGTATTTCTCCTCTGATTGTCTCGCTTGGATACTCTATTTCAAAAGCCGCTTTAGGATTTCTTTTCAAAATTTCTATTTTCCTTCCTTCAGAGGCAGAATGGATATAGATATATCCGTCAACAAATGCATAATTGACGGGGACAATATATGCCTCACTATTATCTACAAGACCAAGCCGGCATATCTGGGAGTTGATTAGAATATCTTGCAGGAGATTGGGATCGGTTATCTCTTTATCGGTTCTTCTCATCTCATGGTCAGTTTCACCGTTTCCAGTTTTCTTCCGTCGCTCTTGAGAATTTGAAATTCGAGATCGTTCATTTGAATCCTTTCCCCTTGCATCGGAATCCTCCCCGCATGAGAAACTACCAAACCGGAAATGGTGGTAAAATCCCCTTTAGGAAATTTCAAATTGAGAATTTTCTCCGCTTCCGATATCGAAGTATTCCCATGCAACAAGAATTGTCTGCTGCTTATTTGTTTAATATCTTCTTCCGTTGTCCATATCGCAACATCACCCAGAAATATCTCCATGATGTCGGAGGATGTCACAAGTCCCGCGGTTCCGCCGAATTCGTCGATGACGATCGCGGAGTAAACTCTCTCCGCCCTGAATTCCTCGAGCACGTCGAGCACCGAAATGCTTTCCGGGACGAAAATCACATCGCTTACCAGATGTTCGATCGTATCGACATTTTTGAAAATGTGCTTTGCATGGACAACGCCTACAATATTGTCGATCGACGAATCGTAAATTATGACCTTTGTTTTCCCGGTTTTTTCGAACAGCTCGCGTAGTTTGTCAATCTCCGTGCGAATATCTACCGCAATAAGTTGCGTTCTCGGCACGCAAAAATTTCTCACGGGCAGGTTCGCATTGACAAGCAATCTTCTGATGATGTCCGATTCTATTTTATCGAGATATCCGCTTGAAACGCTTTCTCCAAGAAAGCGATACACGTCGCGTTTCTGGAAAATTGCTGTCCTTTCCGGCGAGCGGAGCACGACGCGGACGATGAACTTCGAGAAATCTGCAGTGAAGTTCACCAAAGGGTTCGCAATAAAGTAAAACGCTCTCACAAACGGAAGGATAAGTTGAGCGGTTGTCTCAGGACTTTCGAGCGCCAAACTCTTCGGGATCAGCTCGCCAAAAATAAACCCAGTCAAAGTAGTTAAGGGAAGAAGAACCGACGCTCCTACTCCCAGTCCCTCGTGAAAAAAAATCTCCGACACAGATGAGAAGGTAGTTATCGCCAACGAACTGGCGACAACCACGGTAGCGAAGAAAAGCTCATTCTGTTTGAGAAAAAAGAACACCGAATTTGCTTCAAATCCAGAGCCGCTATTAACTGTCAAGGCGACCTTGTCGGCGGCAACGAACGACGTCTCGGCGGCAGAGAAAATCGCTACCAGCACCAGGGAAAAAATTATTGTGAGAATCATTTCAGGTCAACGCGAGACAACACAAGGGAGTTCACGGATGCCGCAAGTCCCGGATTTTTTTTATGATCGCTATCCCAACCAAAACTATAAGCGCAGCTGACAAATCTATTAGAAGATCCTTCAATTCTTCGGTGCGCCCGGGTACAAAGGACTGATGATATTCATCGCTCATGCCGTATACTCCGACGACCAGAAAGGCAAAAATGAAAACTACGATGTGGCCGAATTTCCCAAGGCGAAGATAGTAGTGATCCAGTGCTCTATAACAAAGATAATACAGTATCCCATACAAGGTCGCGTGAGCAATTAAATGCGCATAGGGAAACTCAATCTTTGCAAGTGTTGAACCCGGAATTGAAGAAAGCGTGAATATAAATGCCATCCAAATCAACACAGGCAGGAGAAATGCAACGAAGTCAGGATATTTTTTCAAATTCAACAATATCTCCATCCTGTATTTTCTTGAAAGCCGCGGGCAGACTCTCAATGACATCCGTCGCCATGAGTGAATACATTCCCTTGGATTCGAGCGCGATATCGCCAGCCACACTGTGGATATAAACCCCCGCAATGGCCGCATCCAGCGGCTCTAATTTCTGTCCGACTAAGGCAGCAATAATTCCTGTGAGGACATCTCCCATTCCCGCGGTGGCCATTCCGGGATTTCCATGAACATTGACGAAGACTCTTTCATCTTTTGAGGCGATCACGGTCGGCGAGCCCTTCAAAACAAGAGTAACCTGTCGTTCTTTCGCATACCGGCGGGCAACCTCAATTCTGTTCTTGGCAATTTCCTGAGGAGAGAGCCTGCTCAGCTGACTGAATTCTCCGTGGTGAGGGGTCATGATTATGTCTGTATGAGTCTCCATCAGTATCTCCGGCTGGTCGGCAATTGCATCCAACGCATCGGCATCTATCACAGTTTTACCGGTATGACTTCGAAGAAGCTTGACTAGAAGCTGGGAAGTTTCTTGATTCCTCGAAAGGCCTGGACCGACGACCAGCACGTCTGCCCACTGAAGGTTTTTCTGAATCTGAAGCAACACTGCGAGTGAAAGACTTCCGTCTCTGGTTTGAGGAAGCGGAAGTGTCATCACCTCAGTCAGCTTCGATTCGAAAATTTGATTTAACTCAGATGGTACTCCGAGCACCACCGAACCGGCACCGGCACGCATCGCGGCTTGACCAACCATTACTCCGGCTCCCGTCATGCCGACGGATCCTACAAGTCCGAAAATCTTGCCGACGGCATGCTTGTAGGTTTCCGCCTTTCGCAAGGGGAGCAAATTTCTGACATCGCTGCACTCTATGACATAAGTGTTGGCCTTCTCGAGCGTTACGAGTGTGGACGGCATACCGATGTCGAGCACGTAGACTTTTCCGGAATTGTCCTTTCCTTCATTCATGATCAAGCCGCGCTTGACGTACGCCATGGTCGCCGTAGCCGTGGCCGCTGCAGCAGACGTGTAGATCGCACCATTGCTGGAATTGATTCCGCTTGGGACATCGACCGCGAGAATGGGTATAAGCGTCTTAGTCATGAGCTCAATTGCTTTTTGCGCCTCATCCTTCGGTTCACCGGATAGTCCGGTACCGAGTACCGCATCGATAACGAGATCGAATTCATTCAAATAAATTACGCTGCTTTCAAATTCATAAATTTCGATTTTTGAACGATCAAACGGAGACAGCCTCAATTTGTCCAGAAAAGTCCTCGCATCACCGGTAATTTCGTCGGTTTTACCCGCAACATATACTTTAACCGCCGCTCCCTTCTGCGCAAGATAATATGAAGCACCGAATCCATCACCGCCATTATTGCCCGTGCCGCAAAGGACCGCAATCTTTTTCCCCTGAAGATCTCCAAGCATCCTCGCTGCCACTTCAGCCACCCCGAGGCTTGCTTTGTTCATCAGTGACTCGCTGGTGACCTTTCCATCTTCAACAGCTTCACTGTCACACATTCTCATTTCATCTGCTGTTAACAACTGTTCCATGTTATGCTCCCTCGCAAGAAAAATTGTGCGAACCTAAGCTCGCCATACATATTAAAATAATTTCTCAGTAAATGCCACCACGTAGGCAGGTGCAATGCCCAACCCGATGACCGATAACGCAGCGATAATCAAAGCCGTCACCGCCAACTTTGACACCGGAGCGCGACCGGCTGCTTCCGGCAAATCCTCTCCGGAACGAGTCCGTTCTGAGAAGTACATATTAACCACAACATTAATATAAAAGTATACGGAAACGACACTCGCTAAAACACCGACCACCGCCAGCCATGTCATGTTTGCAGTCACAGCTGAGGCAAACAAATAGTATTTTCCGAAGAAACCTGCAAAAGGTGGAATGCCTGCAAGTGAAAACATGAACAGCGCCATAAGTGCAGAAATAAATGGATGATTCGAGCAAAGACCAGCATAGTCGGAAATCGCCAAATACTTTCCTTCCTTGTTTTCAAGAATCGAAACGACCCCGAACGCGCCGATCTGCATAAAAGTGTAAGCAAGCATGTAATACAGAACTCCTGTTCTCCCGATCTCATTTGCCGAAGCGATACCGACCAGCGCATAACCGGCGTGGGCTATGCTGGAGTAAGCAAGCATTCGCTTAATATTCTGCTGGACAAGAGCAACGATGTTGCCCAGTACCATGGTCGCCGCGGCCAGATAAGCAATCACCAATCGGATCTCCCATGAAGGGTGGACCGAATAATTGAAGACGACGACCAATGCTGAAAACGCCGCCGCTTTGCTCCCGGTCGACATGAAGCCGGATACCGTGGTCGGAGACCCTTCGTAGACATCAGGTACCCACATGTGAAACGGCACGGCCGAGATTTTAAAACTCAGCCCTATCAGAATTAAAGCAGCGCCGATCCAGAGAATCGGATTATTCTGGATGGATGCAAACTTGTCTAGAATCGCCGCGAGATTCGTCGTACCGCTCGCGCCGTACACAAGTGAAATTCCGAAGAGGAAAAAACCCGTCGCAAATGCGCCGAGCAAGAAATATTTCAAGGATGCTTCGTTTGATTTCGCATCTCTTCGAATAAATCCGGCTAAGACATAGAGACTGATCGACATCAATTCGAGTCCGATAAATAAGACCATTAAATCCCGTGCGCTGGCCATAAGCATCATGCCGACAGTTGCAAATATTATCAAAGCATAATACTCACCAAAATGGATCCCCTCACGTTCAAGATAAGACTTTGAGAGAAGCACGCTCAAGATTGCGCTCACTACAAAAACCATTTCAAAAAAAGCCGGGAATTTTCCAGTGAATACGGAGCCGTTGAATGCGGCGCCCGGAGCAAAGTATGTGTTAGCGGTCAACAACCCGGATATCACCAAGCCGAGAATTGTCACCCAATACAAAGCATCGGCAGATTTTTTGAACGATACGTCAATAATGAGCACCAGCAAAGAAAGACCGCTCAGGAAAATTATCGGACTGACGGAAATCACGTCGTTGTAATTAAAAGCCATTGCAATCTCCGGACATTAATTCATGCTTAGTTCTTCTCGGGCTATTCATTGATGAAGCTTTTGAGTTCAGGCTTGATATTAAAGAATAAGACACCATGGATGGAGTTAGGCACAAATCCATCGCTCGATATTCATCCGCATAATTTACCATTGCGACGCCGCCAGGCCGCCGACCTTTGCTTTTATCAACGTATCCACCAAAGCTTTCACGGCCGGTTCGCTTTTGGATAGGAAAGTGTTGGGATGAACTCCAATCCAAACGACAAAAATTACCATCGCGGCAAGCACCGCGATTTCATGGTAATGCAAATCGATCATCTTTTCATTCTCCGGCTTTTCAACGGTAGCGAAAAATACGCGCTGGTACATCCATAATAAATAAACTGCTGCGAGTATTACTCCGCCGGTAGCGGCTATCGCATAGGCGCTGCTTCCAAGAAATTCGCTCTTGAACGATCCCACGAGAATGAGAAACTCACCGACGAAACCATTCAGCCCAGGCAAACCCACCGAGCCAAGCATCGCGATCATGAAAAACGTTGAAAGAATCGGAACAACTCTTGCAATTCCTCCGAAATCACTTATCAGCCTCGTGTGCCTCCTGTCGTAAAGCATTCCGACCAATAAGAATAACATCCCTGTTGTGAGGCCATGATTGATCATTTGAATTACGGAACCCTGAACTGATTCAACTGTGATTGCAAAAATTCCGAGCACGACGAATCCAAGATGCGCGACGGACGAATATGCGACCAACTTCTTCAAATCTTTCTGAACCATGGAGACAAGTGCGCCGTAAACGATTCCGATAATCGCAAGTATTGCCAGCAGCGGAAGAAATTTGAATGCAGCCTGAGGAAAAAGCGGCAGAGAGAATCTTAAGAAGCCGTAAGTCCCCATTTTCAACAAGACGCCGGCAAGAAGAACGCTTCCCGCCATAGGAGCTTCGGTGTGCGCGTCGGGAAGCCACGTGTGGAGCGGAAATATGGGGACCTTGATCGCAAAGCTCAGTGTAAAAGCGAGAAACATCCACACCTGTATCGCGATTGGAATTGCCGGACCGACCTGATAAAGGGTCACAAGATTTGTCGTGAACCTTCCGCCAGGGAGCGTTCCGGCATAATACCCAAGCCAGATTATTGCGACCAACATCAGTAAGCTCCCGAACATCGTATAAATAAAAAACTTTACGGCTGCGTAAATTTTTCTTTCGTGCCCCCAGATTCCTATTATGAAGTACATCGGGATAAGCATCGCCTCCCAGAAAATATAGAATAAGAATAGATCGAGCGACGAGAAAACGCCCAACATGCCGGCCTCCAGCAAAAGGACAAAAAAGTTAAAGGCCTTGATGCGTGTCGTTATCGAATTCCAGGACGCGATCAGCGATATCAATGTCAGGAACGTGGTTAAAACGATGAGCAGCAGTGAAATGCCGTCGATACCGAGATGATACGATGCATCCAGGCTGTATATCCATGGCACATATTCGACGAATTGAAAGCCCGGTTTCGCGGCGTCAAAGCTGAGATAAAGAAATATCGAAAATGCAAAAGTCACAGCGGCAAAAAGGACGGAAATACTCTTCACGAGAGTCTTGGTGCGAATCAAAAGAAGCACCACCGCTCCAACCAGCGGTGTAAAAACTACGTATGATAATAAGTTCTCAGTCATCGGTTGTCAGTTGTCAGTGAGCATATATGAGGAATCCGATAATTATGATTATGCCGATTACGAATATGAGCGCGTAGTTCTGAACAAAGCCGGTTTGAACTCTGCGCAGTATTTTCCCGAAAAACCCGACAATTCTTCCTACACCGTTCACGGTGCCGTCGATTACGATCTCATCCAGCCCGCGCCGCAAATACCTGTCGCTCACAAAAACAAGCGGCCGTACCACGATTGCCTGAAAGATTTCATCGATATAATATTTGTTCAAGAGGATTTCGTAAAAGTCGCCGACAGATCTGCGGAGTTTAGCGGAAAGTTCCGGTCTCTTTCTATAAGCGGCATAAGCAAGGTAAATTCCCCCTATGCACAGCAAAACCGAAACTATCATCAACATATACTCCGTCGAGGCATCGGTGAAAAAGACCGACGACATCTTGGCTTGAGCATTTTCGAACGCCGGTTCTAAAAACTTGTCGAAGTTCTCGCCTCCGCCGAGTACGGACGGAATCCCAATCCAGCCGCCAACTACCGAGAGAACACCGAGCACCCAGAGCGGAACAAGCATTGTCGCACGTGCATCATGGACATGCAGGTGGTGGACATCGAAACGCGGTTTCCCTTCAAAAGTCATAATAAATAATCTGAATATGTAGAAAGCGGTAAGGAATGCCGTGATCGCACCGATCACCCAAAGGACGGGCGAACTTGCAAAAGCATAAGAGAGAATCTCATCCTTGCTGAAAAAACCCGCGAGAGGAGGGATGCCGGAAATCGCGAGACTTGCCAGCAGGAAAGTCTTATATGTACCCGGCATGAACGTTTTTAAGCCGCCCATGTTGCGTAAATCCTGCTCTTCGTGCAGAGCGTGAATGATGGCGCCCGCTCCGAGAAACAAGAGTGCTTTGAAAAATGCGTGCGTCATAAGATGGAACAGCCCTGCCCCGAACGCGCCCACTCCAACCGCAAGAAACATGTAACCGAGCTGACTGATCGTCGAATAGGCCAAAACTTTTTTTATATCGTTCTGAACAAGTCCCATGCTCGCAGCATAAATCGCCGTAACGGCACCAACAATTGCCACGATAAGCATTGCGGTCGGAGCGAGCGCATATAGGACAGCGCTTCTCGCTATCATGTAGACACCTGCGGTGACCATAGTCGCCGCGTGAATCAGGGCCGAAACAGGAGTCGGGCCTGCCATGGCGTCGGGAAGCCAGATGTAAAGTGGAATCTGGGCGCTCTTCCCCGTCGCCCCGATGAAAAACAGGACCGCAATCCACGTTACGGCGGCGTCTCCGGTCGTGAATCGCGAGGCGGCGGCGCCAAATACCGTATCAAAATTAAATGAGCCGAAGTCTGCAAACACAAGAAACATCCCGATGAGAAATGCGAAATCACCGATACGATTGACTATGAAGGCCTTCATCCCAGCATCACCTGTCCATGTTATGCCGACACCTTCGAACTTCTTATCATACCAGAATCCGATAAGCAAGTAAGAGCAGAGACCGACGCCTTCCCACCCGAGGAACATCAAGAGATAATTGTCGGCAAGAACCAGGTTCAGCATCGCGAATACAAAAAGATTCAGGTAGGCAAAGAACCTGAACACACCTCTGTCCCCCTGCATGTAGCCGATCGAGTAAATGTGTATGAAGAAGCTCACGCCTGTGACAACAAGGAGCATCACAATCGAAATCTGATCGACTAAATACGAAACTCCTACCGTTAATCCCCCGGTAGAAATCCAGTCGTAAATATCGTACACGTGCCTGCGCTGGTCGTCCGGCTGACCCAGCATGTTCGAGAAAATCAAGATTGCACAAATGAAGGAGAGACCGATCGTTGCACTGCCGATAACGCCGACGACCTTTTCGCCAAGTTTTTTTTGGATGAAACTTCCGAAGAGTCCGTTAATCAAAACACCGATGATCGGGGATGCCATTACGCAGATGATCAGATTTTGCATGAATTATCCTTGAGCAGGATGTCCGACGGCTCTACCATTTCAGAACGTTCACTTCGTCTATGTTCACGGTTAATTTATTGCGGAAGAGGGCGATAATGATTGCCAACCCGACTGCAGACTCCGCCGCCGCAACTGCGATCACGAAGAAGACAAGTATCTGTCCGGCCGGATCGCCGGAATAAGCAGAGAATGCTATCAAAGACAGATTGACCGAATTAAGCATCAGTTCGACAGACATGAAAATCACGATCGCGTTTCGGAGAGTGAGAACCCCAACGACCCCGATTGTAAAGAGGACCGTGCTTAGACCGATATAATAGCCCAGTGGTACCATTTGTCCTTCTATTCAAACTTTTTCTTTGCCAACAGAATCGCTCCAACAATGGCGGCAAGCAATAGGATTGAAGTCATCTCGAATGGAAAAAGATAACTGCTGAACAAAACCTTGCCGATTGATTCGACTGTTCCCATCGATTCGGATTTAGGCGATATTTCCGAAGTCGACGCAAAATTCGTCACGAAGTAAAGCATCTCGATGAGCATTGCAATTCCCAAAAGTGCGGCGACCGACTTCCCCGAAGTCAATTTCCACTTGAGAAGTTTATCGTCCCCAAGATTGAGCAGCATTATCACAAAAAGAAACAGTACCATGATAGCACCGGCGTAGACCGTTATTTGTATGATCGCGATAAATTGTGCTCGAAGGAGGAGATAGAGGCAAGCGATGACAAAGAAGTTAAAAACAAGATAAAGTGCACTTGTTACGGGATTTCGGCGGGTTATCATCAGAATGGCGGAGGCAACAGCAGCCACAGCAAGAACAAGAAAAACAACAAACTCAAGATTCAACCGTTAACCTCTATCTGCATTTTCAGGGTAGAAAAAATATAGGACAGGAGGGGAAAATATTCAACGATCATAAACTCAAAATTCGGGAACCAAAAGCACGGATCGAAAGTCGAGTCTAAACAGCCTTAGCATTCGCTTTCGAATCATTATTTTGCCTTCTGAGCTTTGACTTTTGACACCGTCGACATATATTCTCAGACAAAATTGAGGAGGAGCAATGAAAACGATCGTTCCATCCGTTAGAAACAAATTCGTTTTTACGATAGTTGCGGTTTTAATAATCTCGGGAAAACCTTTTGCACAGATGGCGAAACCAACCTTCGGCCCGGAACTGGCAAGGTTGTCCTTCGTGACCGGCCATTTTAACACTCAGATTCGCTTGATGATGGGCAACAATACGGCTAACGGTACCGGCACAAATGAAGCTTACTGGGGACTGGATTCCATGTTCGTATTTTATTCTTCAGAAGAGACAGTCGCTGCGCTGGGATCATACAAAGGATTCGGCATATTGGGATATGATTCTCAAAATGGACGCTATGTTCTTTCTATGTTCAACAACTACGGCGATAGTCCCGTGTACAAAGGAAATTTTGTCGGAGATACTCTTACGATGACATCGAAAATTGAGACCCCGCAAGGACCATTTGATCAAAAGTTGAAGTGGTTCAATGATGGTAACAACGTGAGACTTCTCATCTTCAACGACTTTGGACAGGGATACACTCTGATTGTTGACCAGACGGCAGTACCTTCGCCAAAAAGCAAGAATGGAGATCAGAGAAGGTAGTCGAGCTGAAGATTCGCGGCAAAGTTCGGTTTCAAACTAGACCCTGCCAATTTACCAAGCCTTTGGCTGCTCGCCACTTCATGCTTTGAGCATTTTTATAGACAAGAGTTCTTTGTAAGCGTCCAGGTCATTCTTCGACTTGACCACGACCCTTACAGCGCGGAATTTCTCTCCGGCAGTTTTTAAATATTGATCCTTCAACTCCTTCGGGATTTTGCTTTTGAGGACGTCGCGCTCCAACTTGGAATTCAAGTAGAAAGACGTTCGAAAAGAGCCGTCGTGCACCGAAAGCCAAAAAAGTGTTTTCTTCTTTCTCGACACGTTGAGCAGCCAGGTTTTCCCATCGTTGTAGTATCTCCACCTCTCGACAAAGTCCGGGTGATTGGCGTGGTTGAATTCAAACAAGGATGTGAAAGCCGGTTTTGCTTTTCCCAAATGAGCGGAAAGTACTTCTTCGGTTGGAAAAATTTTAGGATCTGAAAGAACGGGTTTTTCCATAATGCCTCCTATTTGCTCATGTAAGTCCAACGACTCGTGGTCAAGTCGGATGTCACAGGGCACGTGGGGAAATACTAGTCCTATTCACTGGAGGTTGACCTCGGCGGTGTCCAATTGTCCCTCTTGACTTCCTTGAGCTGAACGACGACGCTTCCTATCAAAACTTTCACGTTAGCTTTCAAAGGAAGGGCGGAAGAATCTGCTACCATCCAGCCGACAACGTCTCCGCTGATACCGAAAGTCCCCGTGAAGTTAACACGACCCGAAAGACGATAGGAATCGAGTGGAAAATCGAAGGCAGTTACGTCGCATGGCTCCCTCCTCTCGTTAATCGTCAGGCTCACTGTGGATCTAACTGTATCGTCAATGATCGGCACATCGAGCTTCATCTCTTCTCCATTGGCACGGCGGCACACATTTCGCAGAAAGTAAATGAAGCTCACACCATTGGTGTAACTCGTGTCCATCTGCATGTCTATTTCTTTGATCAATTTATCGCCCCGCGATTGGGCCCATTCAATTTTCTTCCTGTCAAGCTGAAAATTCGTTGTCGTGTTGACCCGGATGTCTCCATCCTTTTGCGTTCGCAAATTAAACAAGCAGAAGAGAGTTTTCGCGTCGGCATACGTATCGTAGACGGCATGAAAATTTACAAACGGAACTCCGCTGTACGAATCTATATATGCGCGAAGCCGGTAAACCGACACACTGTCGTACTCACCGTTTCCGAGTACCTGGAATTTCACCGACCCGATCTTGAAGAAAAGATAACCAGCCTCGAAAGTCATCTCTTCGTTTACCTGCATCACTGAACTTGAATCGGTGGAATTCCAGCCCGCGGATTGCAGGTTCTTTGTCACGAGATTGAAGAAATTAATCGCATAGACGGAATTCAACGCCAATGCTGAGACCATCAAAGCAAATACGCCGACTGCAGAAATCCATACCGCCTTCTTGCAAGCCGCTTTGCGTCTGACGTCCATCTTCTAATCTAACAGGATTTACACGGATAGACAATTGATCCAGCAGAGAAATTTGCCAGTGCACTCGACTCGTCATGGAGCAGGAGTGACGACAGCGCTGCCTACTCTACTTTCGTGGCGATCCACCATGTCGTACCCCCTGCGTCTTTCACAGCTCCACGCTTATTTTCATCGCCTCTTTTCACCGGCTCCTGAACTGAAATCGCACCAGCTCGCAGTGCGCGTTCGTATGTCACATCCACATCTTCAACGTATATATGAACCTGGGAAGGGACGGGCGGCCAACCTTCCCCGCCATCAGTCATCATGATCACACTATCGCCGACGCGCACCTCAGCGTGCATAAGCTTTCCGTCAGGGCCGGGAACTTGACGCAGACTGACCGCATCGAAGACTTTCACGAGGAATTCAATCGTGCGCGCTGCTCCGTCTAACACTAAATATGGCGAGACTGTGTTGTAGCCTTTCGGCTTGTAAGGTGTATTCATTTTGCTCCTCTACTATCTCATTCCTTTTTCATTTCTTCATATACTTCCAGTTCCTTGCTTTGCCTTCGGCCATCCACTCGATTGCCGTACCAAGTCTCTTCTTCCTAGTTTCCTCGGTCTTAGCCTCGACGACCCATTCAACGTAGTCTCTTTTATTTGACTCGGTGAAGTTCCTGTAAGTCTCAAGTGCCTTCTTGTTCTTTCTAAGCGCAGCCATGAAATATGGAGGCGCTTTCAATTGAGCTTTTGGTCTTGCCTTGTTCGACGGCGCTTTCACGCCTTCTTCATTCAACTTCATGGCTTTCTTGATGTAGCCTATCAGGATACTCTCCGAAGGCAAGTCGGAAATTTCCTTAATCCTGCCGAAGCTTCCCATCGCCTCTTCTCCAGCCTCAGCATATTTATCGCCGAATATCAGCTTCCCCTTCCAGAAACCGAACGAGCAATGCTCCTTGAAGGCAGCCATGTTGCACATCATTCCGTCGTAGAGAAAAAATGGCATTCCCCACTTGACTGCCTCTTCAACTTCAGGACAGGCGGCGTGGACAACTTTCCTGATGTGATCCAATATCGGTTTGGCAAAATCCGCCGACCTTTCTATATAGGCATCGATTTGGTGATTAAAACTTTTTGGGAATGAATGCTGGAGATTTGTTTTCGCCATTTGCTACCTCGCTCGATTGAATTGCTCAATCGAATTTATTTAATAAAGAATTAATTACCAACAAGCCGGAACCGACTCAAGTGCTTATCGTTTCATCCGAGAATATATGTAGAACGACGTCGTTCCTCTCTCACTCCCTTAGTATTGGCAGGCACCCGCGTGGCCTGCCAATTTCTGTGGCCCGAAACCTCTTTCAAGTTGAGGTATCGAGATTTGAATTGAGGCCCACCCCGAAATTTGCTTCTTTGCATAAGCCAGTTTACTTTTTTATGCAGAATCACCGATAAGATAATCACTTGGAGTTTACACCATGTCTCACTTCTATGATGACCTGAACAATCCTGAAACAGTCTCCGTCATCGATGAGCTGTCCTACTGGTCGGCACCGTTTGGATTGAAGCTTTTGGACGTCGTTCGGTATAAAAAGAACATCCACGCATTGGACATCGGTTGCGGACCGGGATTTCCACTCCTGGAACTCTCAATGCGGCTGGGAAATACATCGAAAGTCTTCGGAATCGATCCATGGAAAGCCGCGCTCGACCGTGTCCGGCAAAAAATAAGGATATACGAGTTAGCGAACGTTGAAGTCATTGGGGGTCATGCTGAAGAGATGCCCTTCGATCCAGGCTACTTCGACTTGGTTGTCTCTAACAACGGAATCAACAATGTCACGGACCTCGACAAGACTTTTGAAGAATGCCGCCGGGTTACAAAGAGCGGCGCGCAGTTTATCTTCACATTCAACACAGATCAGACCTTCGTGGAATTCTATGATGTGTACCGTGACATCCTTAGGAAACGCGGGATGGAAAAGTGGCAGGAGAAGCTATCCGAGCATATTTATTCAAAACGCAGACCCGTTTCCGAATTCAAGGAGAAATTAAAGAAGAATGGCTTCAAGGTTGCGTCGGTTTATCAAGATATCTTTTACTATCGTTTCGTGGATGCAACCGCGATGCTCGACCATTTTTTTATCAAGCTAGCCTTCATGCCAAGCTGGAAGGAGATCATTCCGGATAACCGTCGGGAAGAAACATTTCAGGAGATCGAGAGAAAACTCAACCTTGAGTCCGGCAAGTCCCGCGGATTCACGATGCAGGTTCCATTTGTGACGATGGACTGTGTAAAGATGTAACTGTTGGGGGGCCGAATCTTTGTCAATACTCCGGCGGGAGCGACTGCAATTGCCTGTAAGTGAAAACAGGTCCGTCTTTGCACACATAAACCGATCCGACATTGCATCGCCCGCATTTCCCGACACCGCATTTCATCCGGTTTTCCAGAGTTGTGTAAATCATCTCCGAATCGAAACCGAATTTTTCCAATACGGGGAAGGTGAATTTTATCATTACAGGCGGTCCACAGACAATCGCGACAGTATTTGAACTTGTCGGAGACATTTGCTCGAGCACCGTCGGCACAAACCCGATCTTCCCTTTCCAGTCAGCGGTCTCACCGCCCGGATCGACAGTGGTGACAAGCTTCATGTCCGTACGTTTCCCCCATTCATCCAGCTCGTGTTTGTACACGAGATCGTCAACCGTGCGTGCGCCGTATAGAATGGTGATGTCCTTGAACCAATCGCGCATATCAAGCGCATTCCATATCACGCATCGCATTGGCGGAAGCGCAATGCCGCCTGCAATGAAGAGAAGATTCTTACCCTTCCATTCTTCCAGAGGAAAAATATTTCCATACGGTCCGCGAAATCCTATGACTTCGCCTGCTTCCATCCGTGCCAGCGCGGACGTGACTCGACCGGCTTCGCGGAACGTGCATTCGATGTAGTCCTTCCGAGTCGGTGATGATGCAATGCAAAATGTAGATTCACCTTCGCCGAAAACAGAATATTCGCCGAATTGTCCCGCTCCGAATGCAAACCTCTCGCGATCGGAATCGTCTGTGAAATCCAGGCGGAACGTCTTGACGCCCGGCGCCTCTTCGGTCACCTTCTCGATCCGCATCAGGTACGGGTTATAGATGTTGTCCAAACTCACTGCCGTTCCTCAACTCGTTGTCGTCCTTCTTCCAGTATATGATCCAAAGCGTTCAACTCCTCTTTCAAATTCATATCCGCCGGGCAGGCGCGCGAGCACCTGCCGCAACCGACGCAGCCGAGCAAATTATACCGCTCGGGCATATATGAAAATTTGTGCATGACACGCTGCCGCCAGCGAGTACTCTGGGTTGGACGTGGATTATGCCCCGATGTATGTAATGTAAACAGTGCGAATCCACATGAATCCCAGCACCGAAGCCGATCACCTTTCCTGCTGTTACCTTCATCCTGGATGTCGAAACACGAACACACAGGGCAGACATATGCGCACGCACCGCAGCCTAAACATCGCAGCGAAGCTTCATCCCATATCGGATTATTGAACGCGCCGGAAAGCTTTCCTGCAATTTCTTTATGCGAGAATGTTTGCAGAAGCTTTGTGAGATATTCTTCTTTGTTTATTTCTTCACCCTCGTCAAACAACTCTTTTTCGGATTCAACCAGAAACTTACCTTTTTCAGTCAGACATTCTACGAGATATCGCTTGTCTCTCACCGGCGTCAGCAAGACATCGCTTCCTGTGGAATCGCCCGGCCCGGCACCGACCGAGGTGCAAAAACAATTCTCATCGGATCCTGCGCAGCTCATACTTACGACCGTCAGGGAATCCTGCCGCCGCTGAACGAAAGTATCTGGAATGTCTTGCCGGAAAAATTCAGCCAGCGTCTTCAGCCCGATTGCGTCGCATGGACGCGAGCCAAATAGCACACGATCTGCCGTTTTTTGTCCCCGGGAACAATCAGTGACGTTCATTTTGCCGTCGACATAATGGTACGAAAGCATTCGCTCTACCTTCGGAAACAATAATTCCTTAGGTGATTCGACAGTCTGTACATAATCAAAAACGACGGATGAAACGTCTTTCACCGGCAGGAAAAAAATCTTCTCTGCCCTCAGTTGCGGCGCGTAAAGTTCTTTACCTGAATCAATAATACTCCTGAGAAATACCAACAGATTATCACGTGTAATGAAAGTCATTTCCTGTTTCACACCCTTGAGGCTGCGCTCATATTGTTTTTTCAACGATCATTTCTTTTTCCTGGTCCTTCATTCAAGACAAATCATACAATAAACGACTCTTTATCATCTACCTTGAATGACGACAATGCTGAAGGCGCGTCGCAACGCAAACCCGGCCTGAAACCGAACTCCTGTTCCACGATGCGTGACGCTTCAATCGTCAGAAGTCCAATGGGAATCCCCACAGGACAAGCGATCGTGCATGAGCCGCATTCGATACATCTGCCGGCAAGATGCATCGCACGATTCATGTGCCACTCAAAATTTCCCTGAGCGTGGGATGGTACACAAACCCACTGAGGTCGGTTGTTGTCTGTAATGCACCGCTCGCAATAACACAGCGGACAAGCCGCCCGGCATGCATAACACTTGAAACACCTCGACAACTCGTCCTGCCAGTATTTGAAGCGCTCCTGCAAAGACATACCAGCGATCGTTTCGATCTCCTTTCGCGCGAAGGGTGGAAATACTACCGGGTGACTCGCCGAATAAGCTTCAAGCGAGGCGTTGTCTCCCAATTCCACCACAGCATCATCCTCCACGACAAGGGTGACTACGTCGCTGCTTTTCAACTGGTTTTCAGAAATCAATTGAATGATGCTTTTCACCGTTGCGGGCGCGGCCACAATTGCCGGTCTGCCAATCTTTTTCAGCTCAGGTTTGAAGAGATACGTTGATAAGTTTAGACGGCAACGATTATCCGATACCAGCTTTGCGACATCGGCTGAATTACGCACGAATACCGGCCGGACCCGTTCACCACTCCCGTTGCCGTACCCGATGATAACGCCGACTTTTCCGGACTCAAGTAACTCTTTTGCCTTTTCTTGTAACGCTCGCATTTATTCTTCTTTCAAAATCTAAATCGACACATCAAGCAACTTTCTGTATGGCCGTCTCGGAAAATTCTTTTGATGGATCAAGGTCGCAGATTTCTTGAACCGTCTCGTTGACGATTTCCGCCCACTTGGCACCTTCCGCCGCCGACACCCATGAAAACTTCACGCGCCGCATGTCGATGCCCATATATTCCATCATTTGCCGGAAGACAATCCAGCGGCGCCGTGCGTGAAAATTTCCTGAGGTGTAATGACAGTCGTTCGGATGACAACCGGAAACGATGACTCCGTCGGCACCCTGCTCGAACGCTTTCAGCAATAGGTTGTAATCGATCCTTCCCGTGCATGGAAAGCGAACGATGCGCACATTCGTCGCATACTTTGTTCTGCTTGTTCCGGTTAAGTCGGCCCCGGCGTATGTGCACCAGTTGCAGACAAATGCGACAATTTTCGGTTCAAAACTGTTTTCCATCTTAGCTCATCAGCTCCATGACTTCCGCATAGACTTGTTCATTGCTGTAGCCCTGCAAATCGATCGAGTCCGACCTGCAAAATGCGACGCAAGTTCCGCATCCCTGGCACAAACCGGGATTCACTTTGGCGACTGTCTTAATGATTTTGCCGTCGCGAGTTTTTATTTCTTCCCGTTCGATCGCGTGAAACGGGCATGCAGACTGACACATGAAGCATCCGACACACGTCGAAAACGCAGGCGGCGCGCTTCTGTTCACGACGGCAACGACCGGCTCGCGCGTCAATTCGTCGCCCGAAAACATTCCAACCACCTTGCTCGCTGCAGCCGAGGCTTGACTGACACTGTCGGGGATATCTTTTGGTGACTGGCATGCGCCCGCGAGGAAAATCCCTGCAGTGTTTGTTTCAACCGGTCGCAACTTTGGATGTGCTTCCGCAAAGAAATGGTGCGAATCGTAACTCACGTGCAGTTTCTGCGCGAGTTCCTCGGCACCGGCATTTGCGACACCCGCAGTTGCCAGCACCACCATGTCGGCTTCAATTTCCACCTGCTGTGCACCGAGAAGCGTATCGGCTCCGCGGACAATGAGTTTGCCTCCGCGTTCGTACACGCGAGAGACGCGCCCGCGAATGTAATTGACGTTGTCTTCTTCTATAGCCCTCCTGACAAATTCGTCGTACCCTTTTCCACCGGCGCGAATATCCATATAAAACACATACGCATCGCCATCATGAACTTCATGCCTGTACAGCATCGCATGCTTTGCCGTGTACATGCAGCAGATTTTTGAACAGTACTCGATCCCTTTTGCGGGGTCGCGCGATCCTGCGCACGCGATGAAAACAATTTTCTTCGGAACCTTTCCATCGGACGGACGTTTCACTTCACCAAGCGTAGGGCCCGAAGCCGAAAGGAGTCGTTCAAATTGCAACCCTGTAACGACATCTTTGTACTTCCCGTAACCGTATTCCGGGAAGAAAGATGTATCCACGATGTTAAACCCGGTGGACACAACAACAGAGCCGACAGGGATGTCAATCAGTTCGTCCTCTTGATCCAGTTGAATAGCATTTGCGGGGCACTTCGTCACGCAGAATTGACATTTACCTCTGAGATAATACGAACATTGCGCCCGGTCGATGACGGGTTTGTTTGGAACTGCTTGCGGGAACGGGATGTAAATAGCGCTGCGCATTCCGAGTCCCATATTAAATTCACTCGGATTTTTCTTAAACGGGCATGCCGTCGAACAGTCACCGCATCCCGTGCAAGCCTTCTCATCAATGCCTCTCGCCTTCTTGCGAATCCTCGCTGTGAAGTTGCCGATGAAACCGGTCAGGCTCTCAACTTCCGAGTAAGTATATAACGTGATGTTAGGATGTTGCGCCACCTCCACCATCCGCGGCGTCAGAATACATTGCGAACAATCAAGAGTCGGGAATGTTTCAGAAAGCTGGGACATGTGTCCGCCGATCGACGGCTCTCGCTCCACTATTACAACTTTCTGGCCGGCATTTGCGATATCGAGAGCAGCCTGGATTCCCGCAATTCCTCCGCCGATAACCAATGCAGTCTTTGTGACCGGAACTTTTATCGAATACAGCGGTTTGTTTCTCTTGACCTTCTCTACCATCATTGAAACAAGATCAATTGCTTTTTCCGTCGTCGCATCGCTTTTCGTGTGGACCCACGAACAATGCTCGCGTAGATTTGCCATCTCACACATATAAGGATTCAAACCCTCTGCCGCACAGGTCTTGCGAAATGTAGGCTCGTGCATTCGAGGTGAGCACGCCGCGACGACAACGCCGGTAAGATTTTTTTGCTTGATCGCTTCGCGGATCAGATTCTGGCCTGGATCTGAACACATGTATTTATAATCGACGCTGTAAGAGACGCCCGGGATTGCAGCACATGTCTCAGCGACCTTCCTGCAATCGACAGTAGCGCCGATGTTCTCGCCGCAATGACAAATGAATACTCCTACGCGTGACATCGAAGAATTCAGTCCTCCATCATACGGCCGCTTTAACGCCAGTCTGCGGTTTGATTTGAATCTTGCTCTTCCCTTTCAAATCGACCGGAACAAAATGACGCTGCATACCTAGTTGTTTGTGGTCAAGCCCGAGGGCAAGTCCGATGGCTTGAGTAACATACAAAATCGGTATTGAAAACTTCTTGCCCGTTGTCCGCTCGATATCTTTTCGCCGCATGTCGAGATTCGAATGGCACATCGGACAAGCAACGATGATAGCCTCTGCTCCTCGCCCGGCTGCATCCTCCAGAATATTACCGCTCAGGCGTCCGACAACATCGGTACGGGTAACGGACAAGCTTGCACCGCAACATTCTGTCTTCATTCCCCAATCAAGCGGCTTGGCACCGATACGGTTCATTAGCTCATCCATTTGCACCGGGTCTTCGATTCGTCCCTCGCGTGTCACACTCTTCGGACGAACAAGCAAACAACCGTAGTAACAAACAACCTTATGCGGAAAAGTATTCGGGAAAGTTTTTGAAACTTCGGGCGTCAAAACACGGTCGAGAACTTCAAGGATATTTCTGACTATCGTAGTTCCGGCGTACGACATTCCTATCATGTCCGCCACTTGCTGCCTGACTCTTGCATTTGCCGCAAGATCCGATTTGGCTGAAGCGAGTCGGTTGAAACATGCTGCACAAGGGACCACCATCTCATCCATCTTCTGGCGTTCTGCCTGTGCCAGAATACTCGCAGGCAAAGCGAGCGATAGTCCGTGATCAATGGCATGGGCAGAACTCGCACCGCAGCAACTCCATCCTTCGACTTCTTCAAGCTCCATACCTAACGGCGGCGCGATTGCGCGCAGCGATTCTGCATATTCGCGCGCTGATCCTTCAAATGAGCATCCCGGATATAAGCCGATTTTCACTTCGGCTGCTCCACTTCGCGTCCGGCATTTGAAAAAAACCGGCTCGAAAGTTTTTTATGATATGACGGAAGAAGTGCCAGCTTCCCCTTTTTGAGCATCAGTGGAGCCAGAACAATATCCTGCCAAAAATGACGGGTGCGAAGCTTGTAACCCGCGACAAGGCCAACCTCCCACATTCTCCCGAAGTGACGAATAGTATGTAAGAACGACTTGTGGAACGCGATGATGTCTCTCGCTCCGCGGTGTACCACCTTGCGCCTCAGGGATTCCGCCCGGAGAATATCCATAATTCTTGGAAGATCAACGTCCATCGGACAGCGTGCGTCGCATGTGTGACAGGCCAAACAAAGCCATATGGTGTAACTGCCAAGTATCTTCATCTCCGAAGCTGCCTCTCTTGTTTGCAGCAACCGCATGATTATGCTCGGAGCAAAATCCATTTCATTTGCCGCCGGGCATCCCGCAGAACACTTCCCGCACTGGTAACAGTGATTGACCGACATACCTATTTCGTCCTGTACCGTCTCGGCAAGCGTCACGTCAACATGGTTAGCAATCGACATCGAGCATCCTAAAATGAACAGACATTTAATTAGACCGCAGAATAGTAGTTTTGAAGGAATTCGAGCATCAGCGCTGTTCAGCTGACGCGCGTTCATCGATTAGATCAAACTGATGAGTATGCTTCGAAAAGACGGATCCTGTTGTTGTTTCTTTCAGTCCTGATTCTGCAAACAACCATGCATATAAGATACAAAATATTTGACAATCATTCCATCTGCGAATGGCACTTGCAATTTTACTACACCCTGAATAATTTTCTCCATGAACCTCGCTTCCCCCTGCATTCCCTTTTGTTATCCTGTATTATAACCTACAGAGGATAAAATGGATTTAGGACTTAAAGAGAAAGTTGCTGTTGTCACGGCATCGACTAAGGGTCTCGGGAAGGCAACGGCCTTGTCGCTCGCATCCGAAGGCGCTAATGTCGTCATCAACGGCAGGCACAAGCAAAACATCCATGATGCCATCGATGAGATCAAAAGCAAAACCGGCAAGTCCCCGCTCGCCATCCAGGGCGATCTGACCCAGCCCGAGGACATCGACCGACTTTTCGACGATGTAATCAAACATCATGGTACAATTCACATTTTAGTCTCAAATGCCGGCGGCCCGCCTGCCGGGGTTTTCAACGACTTCAACGACGAGCAATGGCTGAAGGCCGTCGACTTAAGTCTCATGAGCGCAGTCAGACTCATACGCAAGGCGGCGCCGATCATGCAGAAACAAAAATGGGGACGAATAGTAAACATCTCGTCCGTGACGGTGAAACAACCGGCGGACAATTTGCTCCTTTCCAATTCGATACGTGCCGCGGTAGTCGGTCTGACGAAAACGATTTCACGCGACCTTGCGAGCGACAATGTTCTGATCAACAACATCGCTCCTTATTACATAGCGACCAAGAGAATCGATTACTTGATGGAGGAAACGGCGGCGAAGAAAGGGATCACAAAAGATCAGGCGCTCCAAAGTATCGTGAAAGAAATTCCTATGGGAAGACTCGGTACGCCCGAAGAATTCGGTGATTTCGTTGCTTTCTTATGTTCGGAGAAGAACAGCTATGTTACGGGAGCGACGATTCAGTTTGACGGCGGAGCGTATAGAGGGATGATGTAAACAAAATCAAATGTTAGAAAACGAAAGCATGGAGCGTCAATCCAATTGGTGCTTCCTATCATGCGTCCTTTTTCAGTAACCGATCTTCCCGTCAGGTTGCGTTACTGCCTGCTGATTCGGCGAGGTATGCACATCACAAACGGGCGGAAGATACTTCGCGTTGAAAATCTCCGTGACTTTCTGCGGACAAAACTCGGTAGCAAGTTTTCCGGTCTGGGCACAGATTGTCGCAGTCACGACGCCATCGGGCTGAACAAACGACGAAATCGGAAGTCCGATCTCTTTGTCGTTGTACGAGTCTCTCATGAACATCCCCCAGATCGGGGCCGCCGCCCTTCCGCCCTGACCGTCCCAATCAGTGAAATGCATCCTATCGTCATCGAAACCAACCCAAACACCAGCTACGAGCTGTGGCGTATATCCGACGAACCACGCATCGCCAAAGTCCTGAGTCGTGCCGGTCTTGCCTGCCGCATCCAGATAAAAATAACTTCTCACTCTTGCACCGGTCCCACCCGGAGTCATCACCCCGCGAAGCATGTCGGTCATCAGGTACGCCGTCTGCTTGCTCAAGACTTCGGAAGACTGAGCGTGATCATCTTCGATCACATTTCCATTCTTATCTTCTATCCGAAGAATGAAAATCGGTTTAGTCAAAATCCCTTCGTTGGCAAAGACACCATACGCAGAAGTCAGCTGGATGGGAATGACTACCGAAGTTCCCATTGCGATAGACTCGTAGGGAGCAAGGTAGGTGGTGATTCCCATTCGATGAGCATAATCAACTACCTGATTGACAGGAGCAATTTCCTGCACTGCCCTGACCGAGACGACGTTCACGGAATATTTTATCGCATCGCGAAGCGACATCTCGCCGCCGAACTCGCCGTCTGCATTCCTGGGCGACCATCTTGTTCCGTCCGCCATAACGATAGTCACTGGTTGGTTCAGCAGTTTGTAAGACGGTGCATACCCGTTGTCGACGGCCACCGTGTAGACAAACGGCTTGAACGCGGAACCCGGCTGGCGCGCAATCTGCGTGACATGGTTGAGTCCGTAGCGGAACTGCTTATAGTTCGAAGCACCGACCAACGCTTTAATGTACCCTGTTTTAGGATCGATGCAGACAAATCCGACCTGTATCATCTCCTCCGCCTTTTTGACAGAATCTATGAAAGCCTGATTCGAGTGGAGCTGATCATAAATCTGTTTCCGGTCACTGTCGTTCACCGCATCACGATAGCCAGGCGAATCCTTTATTGCTTTGTCAATCGCTATCAACAATGTCGCATCGTTGTTTTTCCAATCCCACCTCGAATCGAAAATTTTCTGGTAATCTGCCACCTGACGATCCACCGCCGAGTCGGCATACTCCTGCATACGCGAATCTAGACTCGTGTAAACGGTCAGCCCGTCGCGATAAATATCGAATCCGTACTTCTCTGCCTTCTTTTCAAGCTCCTGTCTCACCATCTCCACAAAATGCGGTGCCAATCCGGTTGACGGCCCATGATATTTCACATCGAGCGGTATTTTCTTTGCGGCGTCGTAATCGGTCTGAGATATTTTACCATCGTCGTAAAGATTTTTCAGTACTACGTTGCGGACAGTCACCGCCCGCGTGGGATGTTCGAGCGGATCATACCTTGCAGGCGACCGCAAGAGTCCGATCAACAGGGCAGCGTCCGGAAGCGTTAGGTCAGATGATGATTCGTCGAAATAAAGCTGCGCGGCTGATTCGATGCCGTAGGCCCCTCTCCCGAAGTAAACGTCATTCAGATACATCGCCAGGATTTCCTGCTTCGTGTAGGTGCGCTCGATCTGAACTGCAGTTATCGCCTCGCGAAGCTTCCTCGTCAGCGTCGTTTCCTGATTCAAATACAGGTTTCGAGCCAATTGCTGCGTGATCGTACTCGCGCCCTCTTTCGCACGGAGGTGAATTACGTCAACCGCTATCGCACTCATGATCCTGAGAGGATCGATTCCCCAGTGAGAATAAAACTTTTTGTCTTCAGTTGAAATCAGCGCGTCGGCGACGTAGTGAGGAAGCTGGCCCACGTCAGTGACGGCGCGGTTCTTCATGAAAAACTGATCTATGATGTCCCCATCTGTCGAAAGAATGCGAGTCGCCAACTCAGGTTTCGGATTTTCCAGCTCCTCGAGTGAGGGAAGTCCGGAAATTATGTAAATCACATATACCATCAAGAGGACCAAAATCCCCCCGATCATCCATAATCTGAATTTAAGTTTACCTCTCGAAAAAAACTTTTTTCCCCCTCTCCTGCTTTTTCTGTATTCAGGATCGTTGAAATAACGTTCCATCTCTTCTTTGGAATAGCGCCACTTCATGCTTCTACTTCCCAGTTCATTAATTTTACGGTGTCGCCGTCAAAAATGCCGTAAGTAAAATTCTTCAGCCAATCCCCAAGATTTACATATACGCCTTTCCCGTTCGGATGTCCCGCAGGCGGAGCCGGGATGCGCGGGAAATACTCGCATCGTGGTACATGATTGTGTCCCATGATGACAAAATCATAACCCTCGCTGATTTTCCTTTCTGCGAACATCAACATCCCGTCTGCCTCGCCGAAATCTTTGCTCGACGTATACTCCCTGCTCTTTTTTGAGAAAGCCTTCGCAAAATAGAAACCGACATCCGGATGAATCCATCGGATAAATGTTCTCGAATGGTTATTTCTCAATATTTTCTTCAACATCCTGTATCCGGAGTCTTTCTGTGCCAAACCGTCTCCGTGTATTATCAAGAACCTCTTTCCGTTTATGTTCTCGGAAAAACCTTCCTGGTGAACTCGGAGCCCGATAGACTTCTCAAAAAATTCTCCCAGAAAAAAATCGTGATTTCCCGCGACATAATCCACAGCAATCCCGCCATCGACCATTTCCTTGAGCTTCACGTACAGCCAAAAATAATCTTTCGGCACGACATATCTATATTCAAACCAAAAATCGAATAGATCACCAACTACGATCAGCCTGCTTCCATTCCCGACCACAACGTCCAGGAATTTCAACACCTCTTTTCGCCTCTTCGTTTCAAAATCCTGCGAGAGTGTCGGAGCGCCGAGGTGAATATCGGAGATGAAGTAGACCGGCTTCAATTACTTTTTCACTCTCACGACCACGGAAACTGTATCCTTGCTCATGCGACACCACCCCTCTTTGTTCGAGCAAAAGGTATAGCCGACGACGAAGCCCAGTTCATGCGATCCCGCGTCGAGGCCGGTGACGTTACATTCCACTTCGATCGGATTCGACAAATCCAGATATTCTCCCGATTTCGGAGGCTCTTTAACACTCACCTTCGCCGCGCTGTCACACGGCTTCACTGAAATCGGCGGTTGAGCATTTACATGAATCCCGCTCGACGGTCTCACTTCTATGAGGAACTTAAAAGGTTTGCCGTTCTCGACATCGATAAAATTGTTCTTTACTTCGAGGACTACATATTTTTGCGGGTAAACTGCAATGCTCATCGTTGTAATGATTAACAAAAGAATCGGCCTTAACATTCAACTTCCGACGGTTAACAATTTAAAGTGCGACATCAACCCGACTCTCCGTTCTCCGTTCGCCCATGCCACTCGATCTTGACCTGTCGAAGTAATATAATCCCCCCGACAAAAAATATCAGCACGGAAAGGACGGCAATTCTCTGGCTCCCTGTGAAACTGGATATCGCTCCGAATGTAAGGGGCCCCATGATGGCGGATGCATTGCCGGCAATTCCATCGTAGAATCCGAAAAATTCCGCCGCATGTTCCGCCGGACTCAACAGAGCCATGAGACTTCTGCTCGAAGACTGTGATGAACCGATCGCCATTCCGGCAAACAAACCGACGATATAAAACTCCCATTTAGTCTGAATGAAGAATGCCGAGGTCACGACCGCAACCCAGATGAACAGCGTGATGGTAATGCTTCTTTTCGGCCCCCAGTGGTCGGTCAATATCCCGAACACGACCGAGCCCAAGATAGCCGTCGATTGCGCCACGATGAAAAACATTACTACTTCGATTTCGGTGAACCCGAGTGTGCCACGCGCATAGAGTGCAGAGAAAAAAATTACGGTATTGACACCATCTATGTATAAAAAGAATGCAAGCAGAAATCTCGAGAGCGACTTATACTTTCCGAGCCGTTTGAAAGTTCTGACGGCCCGTCTGAGTCCCAGGCGAAAGTACGGAAGCTTGTGCCGGTAGACGCCCGAGTGATCGCGAAGTCTGAGAAAAGCTGGAATTGAGAACACGGCAAAGAATGCAGACACGATTAGAAAGCTCAGCCGAAAACTCTGGATGTTGCCCGGATCGAAGCCTCCCCTTATGAGTGGAAATGCGATCGCCAATATCGACAGCGCGCCAAGGTATCCCATCCCAAACCCGTATCCTGACACGCGGCCGTAAATATATCTTGGTGCGATCTCCGGCAAGAACGCATCATAGAAAGTGTAGCCGCCCTGAAACCCTACATTCGCTGCGATGAACACGATCATTCCCGCAAGTATCATACCTCTTTCTATCCAGTACAGCAATGCGGTCGCGAGTATGCACAACATCGAAAACGCCATCAGGAATCTTTTCCTCTTGTGCGAATAATCGCTTGCTGCTCCCAATGCCGGTGATAACGCTGCGGCAATAATCATTGAGATGCTATCCGCGAGCCCCCAATAAAAATCTCCGCGTGACGTCCCGGCAGTTACGATTTCACGAAAGTACAAAGCATACCCCACCGTTTTTATCATTACCGAAAAGGATGTGCGAGCGTAATCGAAAAGCGTCCAGGAGAAAATCGTGAGACGAGAGTAGCGCTCTTCGGTCATAATTTCTTTTTTACCGAAGTATTTACCAGTCCTCTGCCGCTTTTCTTTATTTTTCCTTCACTCGACAACTGCTTTAGAGAAGCATCGAGTATTCCGTTGACGAATTTCGGACTCTCTTCCGTGCTGTATCTCTTTGCCAATTCAATAATTTCGTTCATCGTCACTTTCGTTGGAATCTCCTGAGCAAAAAGAATTTCCGCCACACCCATCCTGAGCAAACTGCGGTCGACCGGGTTGACACGTGAAATATCCCAATGGTCCAGATGCCCTTGAAGAACCAAGTCCAGATCCTGCACATGTTCAAGAGTATCGCGAAAAAGCTTCCTGGCAAATTCAAGTGCTGCTCGATCCACAATGTCTTTAAAAATGTCGTTGCTCAAGAAATCCGGAGACGTTCCGGACATTTCATACGCATAGAGCGTCTGGAGTACGCGTTCACGAGCGAGTCTTCGTTGAGAAGCCATTGTAAATTAAATTTGAATTCTAATTTTTGGATTCTGGATATTTGTTGCCGGCCGTCGATCCAACACTCATGGTTTGAAATTCAAAATCCACTTCATGCTCCAAAAAGGAGGAAGACCTGTATTGCGGCAGACTCCCGAAGACGGGAGTAGAATTCGTTTGCGGCAAACAACCTGTATGAACTTGCCGCTCCATAAATCCCGGCCTGCGTGACGCCTTCCCATGAGCACATCAACAGCACACGAGGCAAATGCCAATTATCTGTTACCACCACAATGTTCTTCATCCCGAGCGAATCTACGAGAACATCCTTAATATATTCCGCCTGTTCACTGGTACAAAAAGTATTATGTTCGGCAACTATGGACGAATCGGGAATGCCTCGCTGTCTGAGGTACCATGCCTGGACCTCCGACTCTATAGTATCGAACCTCTTGGTTCCGCCTGTGACGATGATTTTTTTGGCCTGGCCGGAATTAAATATATTGATGGCCGTCTCCAGTCTGCCGCGAAGTATCGGGCTCGGTTTGTATTTTCCCCACACGGAAGCACCAAGCACTACCGCGGCATCACTCTTCATGCCAGGACGAAATGTTTCGCCGTTCGTGAAAGTATAGATGAACCCGGCGAACGTAAAGACTCCGGCGATGAAAACAATTCCGGCTAAAATTTTGCCAATGTTGGGACGCTTCGTGAATGAAATTACCGCGATGCTTGAAAACTGAATCATCACTGCCGCATATGCCAGGACAGATGGCTCGCCTGAAGCTTCACCGGCAGGAGGAAGATAAAACGAACATGCTAAAAAAATCATCGCAGTCAGGAAGAAAAATGCCACGAGCAAATTGGATATTTTCTTTCGGGATAAAACCTCGGCGAGAAATATTACGGCCGCAATGACTGCGGCCAGCGGGAGGTTTTGTGCACTGGTGAT
This sequence comes from Candidatus Acidiferrales bacterium, assembly GCA_035515795.1. Taxonomy (NCBI): domain Bacteria; kingdom Pseudomonadati; phylum Acidobacteriota; class Terriglobia; order Candidatus Acidiferrales; species Candidatus Acidiferrales bacterium. The sequence continues at coordinate 38,326 of DATJAY010000001.1, forward strand.
GCCCCCCTGCAGGTTCCCAGCTACCGCTCTGTTTGCGGATATTTTTAATGCCGCCACGACGTCCATGAAAACGGCAATGTGCAAAAGAGCTTTCGATTTCAAAGGTCAACGAAAATTGTTATCGATTTCAAATTAAGGAAGACCCCGCATACGGGATCCGGCAATAAATTTAAGATATGAAGGCGGGAATTAAAAGTGTCGGCAAAAAAAAATTCTCAATAACCTCGTTCCCTCATCCTCTGTTGCATTATCATTCTAACCCGTTCGCGAATCTCGCGCTCAAATTTTTGTTCAAAAACTATATATTTTGCGACCTCAATCGGTGAAAGTACCCCCTCCAACGACTGCATGAATTTTGCATGTTCTTCCGCCAGCTGAGCGTCAAGATTCAGAATTTGCTGGACTTGTTTTTTTAGCTCGGGGTCTTCCGCATTTTCCTTCAGCAAAGAATCGAGCGCACGGACCGCTCCTCTTCGCTCCATAGCGATATTCCTGAGCTGGGAGTCGTAATTATTATAAAGCGGGAAAAACTTCTCAGCCTTACCCATCGGAAGATCCATATCCTTCGTCATCTGCCAGATTTTTATCTGCTCAAGCTGTCTCCCGACTTCGCGGTTCATCGGAGGGCCTTCCGGCGGCGGGCCCATTTCTTGCCCGAACAGATAAGCAGCGGGCAAAAGGAAAAACAGAACTGCAATTCTCTTCATGATCATCCTCTTAGTTAGAAGAAATATTCCCCGTGTAATCAAAATCTTCAAGAGACATAGACGAATCCGCAACCGACGCCCACATCGATTTGACGACAGCCAGCTGCAACGAATCGTCCACGGTGCTGATCTCATCCGTTTCATGGAGCGGCAGAGCTGCAGAACTAACATAGTTCACGTTGAGATTGGAGAGATCGATAACCTGCTCCGCGGGAAGTGAAGCAGCCAAGCTCGTTATGCTCGACACCGGCTCACCGGATTTGAACGAATATTCGTAAACTCCTATTCCGAATGCCAGCAGAAGAACGACAAGCCCTCCGGCAAATGCAGGGACTTTCCATGGCGCGGGCCGCGGCACAGTAATCCTCTCCATGATAGAGACCCTCAACTCCTGCCAAAACCCGTCGGGGTATTCTTCGCGCTCCACTCCGTCCAGAATCGTGATTGCCTTCCTCATCGCTGCAAGTTCTTCATTGCACTCGGAACACGACCCAAGATGGCTTTCAATACTCCTTTTAAGATTGGGTTCAACCCTGTCAAGAACATAGTCCGGCAGATTCAGAACGACATCATCGCATTTCATTTTTTAAAAATTCTCCGATTTTTTTCATTGCGTGAAAATAATTTGCTTTCAGCGCACCCAGAGATCTGTGCATCACCTGAGCTATCTCTTCGTATGACAGCTCTTCATAAAACCTCAAGATAAAAACTTGCCTCTGCTGCACCGGAAGTGCGGCTACCGCCCTGGAGACAAGTTTCTTCAACTCATCCTGGTCCACCTGGCGTTGAGGCTCACTTCCTCCACTCAACATATTCGACACAACTTCATCCAATCTCACAACAGCCCTTACTTTCCTCTTCCGCAGGTAGCTGATAGAAACGTTCGTTGCAATTCTGTATATGTACGTGTATAGATTTGCATCGCCGCGAAATTTCTTGAGAGAATCATGCAGCTTTATGAAAACCTCCTGGGTTGCATCGGCAGACTCGTCGTCATCATTGAGCATCCTTTTGACCACGAAAAAAACTTTTTTTTCATAGCGGTCAACGATTTCTGAAAAGGCTCTGTCATTTCCATCTTTTACTTGCCCTATAAGTTCCAGATCGCTTGGACTTTGCATTCTCCTAACAGGATCCCTTCGGGAAAAGAACTCTACTCGTCCGGTTTTCGAAAAAAACCTGAAAAGGGACGAATGCCAGCATGGAAGTCCTCGGAAGATTCGGAAAGTAAGGAGTTTCTCATGCTTTTGATTTTGTCTGATAATGAGACGTTGAAAAACGAACCGTGGTTTAAGTCAGGATTCTCCCGCCCGGCGGGTCAGCCTTCGGATGAGATAATAACGACCGCCGCAACATAATCTCCCGAATGCGACAATGACAGAAATATTTTTTTCATGCCGAAACTTCTGAGCGCAGATCCATTCAGTCGAAGGCATGGTCTCCCGCTCGGCTCGTTTGTCACCTCTACTTCCTGCCAGGAGAAATCGCTGTTCCATCCGGTGCCGGTCGCTTTACTGAAAGCTTCCTTGGCGGCAAATCTCGCCGCATAATGCTGGAACGGATTGGGTTTGTCGGAACAGTATTTTATTTCTTCACCTGTGAAAATTCTATCCACGAAGAGTGTGCCATAATCCTCGATGCTCGTCCTGATCCTGCCGACTTCAACTATGTCTATGCCGACTCCTTCAACCACCGGAATTCTCCCGTTTGATTATCCCGACAAGCTCCTGAATATCGTTGGCCTCATAATCGCCGCCGGATATCACCGTGTCGAATGTGTCGCCGTAACGCGCGAAGACGGTCTTCATTCCGACCTTCTTTGCGCCGATAATGTCGCGCTCGGCCCAATCGCCCACCATCAACGCTTCAACCGCCTTAACGCCCAACTTCTTAAGGGCGAGAGTGAACGGAGCCGGGTGGGGCTTTCGCTCATTGGTATCCTCAAACGTCACCACGACATCGAAGATATTGTGCATATTCAAATAAGTCAAACGCAGCCATGCCTCTCTTGCCGGTGCATCCGACACCACCGCGAGCTTCATTCCCATCTTCAATAGCTCGTAGAGGGTCATGTTAACGTGCGGATACGGCACGAGCGCCGCTTCACGAGCGCGACGATACGCGACCACGCCCGCCGACAAAATTTTATAATCTACCTTATCGAAGATATCAGAAAGCAGCGAATCGAAGACGTACTGAAATTCGATCCCTTTCTCCTTGTAAATCGCGTCGATCCTTTTCTTCACCTCGTCGTAAGACAAGTCCAGTCCGGCATCAATCATGGCGCGAATCGCAGCGTCGATCGCCTCTCCCTTCATTTTCATGAAGTCAACCAGAGTGTTATCGAGGTCGAAAACTACAGCCTTGATCATTTCTTCAGAATCTCAGAGAGTGCGAACACGGCGGCAAAATATGAAAACTTCCCGAAGCCCGTTACCGTTCCTTTGCATACTTCCGAGATCGCACTTTTCCTCCGAAATTCTTCGCGGGCAAAAACCTGTGAAAGATGAACTTCAACAACCGGTCTTTTGATCGACGCGATTGCGTCTCTCAATGCGACGCTGTAATGACTCAATGCTCCGGCGTTAAGAATGGCTCCGTCGAAACCGTCTTTATCAACCGACTGAATTTTATTGATCAGATCTCCTTCGCTGTTTGTCTGGAAAAATTCGAAACCGATCTCTGGAAATTTAGCCTTCATCTCCGAATTGATGGTCGCGAGTGTATCTTTGCCGTAAATCTCGGGCTCGCGCAGTCCAGTCAAGTTCAAGTTGGGACCATTAGCTACGAGTAGTTTCATTTCGAGTCTCCTTCTGTTCTTCGATGAATTCACGTATTGCCGGCTTCAGGAACAAATTTTCTATCCCCACTTCAGACAAGCTTCTCGCCAGCGTCGAGGCACGATGTTTCTGATCAAATTTTTTATTTATGACGATTAGTTTTTCCTCTTTTAGAATGCAGTAGCCACCGCTGAAATCACCTTTTTCATAGATAACCTTCAGGCCCAATTGCGATGCGGCTTCCTCGAGCTCTGCAATCAGCGCTTCAGTTTTCAGCTTCGGCATTTTTCCTTATTCCTTCCGGAGATTCAGTTCTCTTTTTATTTGTTTTTATCGGACGGAAGACCAGTGCAGCGATCGCACTATAATATGAAAGTATTGCTATGACCGAGAGTCCGCCAAGACCGCTCACCCTCTCAACAAACAGCTTGCGCATTTCATCGCGCAGCGGCCCAGGGTCTGCACCGAGAAAGAGCTGTAGTTGAAAATCCACGTAAGATAAAAAAAACCTCAGATCAAGATACGAAGTATAAAACTCTATCGGAATGAAAATCGCGAAAAGGATGATCGCCATGAAAGTGTTTGGGTTATCCTTCATGCGTAAATCGGACTTCGACAAAAACGTGATGAATCCAACCAGCGCAAGAAGGTAGCCGAACACGATCAGAAGCGAAGTCCGTGCAAGCAGGTTATAAATTTCCTTTTCCGCATCGAACGGTATATCCTGCCGAAACCTCAAAGTTCCGATCTCGACGAGATCGTTTCCGATTATCGCCCGCGCAGATGACCCTCCAAGGTAAAACACGCCGCCGACGATCATAACAAAAAGAGCGACCTTTGCACCGGTCTTCATTTGTCCTCGACCGGAGATATTGTTCATAGTCTCATTCGACTTTTCATTTTCCGATTTTTGCCAGGCACGTGCAAAATCCTGTGCCATTACAATTGTTCCGGCGTTTCGACGAACTCTGCTTTGCATCTCGCCGGCAAAAGATTCCGCTCGTAAGCCAAATCCAAAAACAACTGAATCGCCTCTTTCCCCTTCTTGCCGTAGTCGAGAGTCCAGTCGTTCACGTACATTCCGACAAATCTATCGGCAAGATTCCGATTCATTCCTCTGGCAAACTCCAAAGCATATCTCAACCCTTCCTCACGATGTTCGAGCGAGTAGGCAATGCTCTTTTTCAAATAGTAAGCGACTTTTTTCTTGACCTCCGACGATAGGTCGCGTCGAACGACATTTCCACCGAGAGGAAGAGGCAAATCGAATTTTTCTTTAAACCACGCTCCGAGATCGACTATGTTGTGCAGTCCGGTGCTTTCGTACGTGAGCTGCCCCTCATGTATTATCAATCCTGCGTCGAAATTACCGGATAAGACGTTCTCAATTATTTGATCAAACGGAACTACCTGATATTCGAAAGTCCCGGCGAAAATGCTGAGCGCGAGAAACGCCGATGTTCGTTTCCCCGGAATTGCGATTTTAAGATTATTTATGTCTCCAACTTTGTACGGCTTCGTGCTGACCACCATCGGGCCGTAACCGTCTCCCATGCTTGCCCCGCTGCTGAGCATCTGGTATTTGTCTGCAATGTAAGGATAAGCGTGGATTGACACCGCGCTTACTTCATATTCCCCGTTCATTGCCTTCTGGTTCAGCGTTTCGATGTCGCTCAAAATATTTTCAAATTCGATTCCACCCGTATCAAACTTTTTATTGGCAAGTGCATAGAACATGAAGGCGTCATCTGAATCGGGACTGTGTGCTACTCTTATTTTCAATTTTTTCCTTCCTTGCCGGTAAAACCTAATGCGGATGGACATAACTTGTTGACGATGCATCCCTCGCATTTTGGAAGCCTTGCGGTGCAGACCCTTCTGCCGTGTGAGATCAACAGATGCGATAACATCGCCCAGTCTTTCGGCGGAAACAAATCCATCAAATCGAATTCGATCTTTGTCGGATCATCTTCTTTGGAGAAACCGAGCCGTCGTGAGAGTCTTCTGACATGAGTGTCGACTGCGATCCCGGGAATTCCAAAGGCATTTCCAAGAACTACGTTAGCAGTTTTCCTACCGACGCCATCGAGAGTCAGCAGCTCTTCCATGGTCCGCGGAACTTCCCCGTCGTACTTTTCCACAATCGATTTGCTGGTGCTCAGAATCGATTTGGCTTTCTGCCGAAAAAACCCCGTCGATTTTATTTCTTTCTCAAGCTCCTTCCTGTCGGCCCCGGCAAGACTTTTCGGCGAAGGATATTTCGCGAAAAGGCCCGGCGTGACCATATTGACGCGCGCGTCGGTGCACTGAGCCGAAAGGATCGTTGCAATCAGAAGTTCGAACGGCGAACTGAAACTCAATGCGGCTCTCGCATCAGGATATTCTCTCTTCAAAAGCTCAAGAACTTTCTTCGCGCGATCCTTGACAGAGATACCTGCGAAATTTGATTTAGCTTCTTTCCTGGTTTTAGCTTGAATTGCACTGACGGGCATAGATTTATGGGTCGCTCGAATTGTTCTTGGTACATGGAAATTTAGTCAAATGGAGCTGAATAGAAAAATCTGTCGATAATAAAACCTTGTCAGGGTTTCTGCGAAGCGCTCCTTCGGACTTTCTGCCTTGACAAGGTATCGTTCAATTCTGACTAGATGCAGTTGGATCGACAACAGCTCCCATGAACATGATGGTGTTGTCGTGGTTCTCCTTGATAAGAAAGATAAAAGGCCTATCGACGGTGAAATAGATTGGTCCGATATGTGGACCCACGACAGTTGTTCCTACAGTCACTACCGTCACCGCTGCTGCCTCCGTTCCTCTTTCATTCACATCGATGTAAGTCTTGTGGAGGACACCGGTGATTTGCAATGGCATAGTTTTGTTGATCCTCGTAAAATCGGCTCCGCCGCTGAACGCGCTTCCCATTCCCAAATTCGTAAGGATACGGACTAAATCCGTTTTGTATTCCACCTTGAATTTTGGAAGGCTCACTACAACGTCTTGTTCCGATAAACCGTCTATGATGTTATTCACCTCGGTCTGAGTCAAGGAAACCTCGGCGTCCGAAAATGACGACGACCCATTCGGCAGCAATACCAACATACTGTAATCGCCGCTTCCGTACGGAAGTTCCACGGCCGTGAAACTGCTGTCCGAATAATATTTCATCACGGTATCATGTACCATCATGGTCGGGACATTTTCATTTGTTCCGCTCAAGAGTGCAAATGGTTTGTCTTCCGTGTTTGCAGAATCAAATTCATATTTCCAGGTGCCATTAAAGTAGAGGGCGTTTATCAAATACATCATGGTGCCGGGATCAATCGGCGGCGAAATCACATCGGGAATTTTCCCGTTCGTTTTGTCGCTTACCCACGAGTTGACGACATTAGCTGCATTAGGGTCGCTGAAATTGAGCGGTCTCACATCCGCATTGTAATACACCGAGTCGGTCGTCAGAAAGCTGCTGATCACTTGAAAAGTGTTCCTGTACCATATTGAGTTCGCAATATTGAATGTAACATTCGGATCGAGATTGCTGAACATGGTGATTAAACTCTGGTACGATTGGTTGATTTCATCATTCGTCAGTCCGCTGAGACCGAGAGTTTTCTGCATGTCGTCGTATGTCTTCCCGTTAGCTCCGTTTAATGTCATTGCCAACGCCATTGAAACGCTGAGCGGCGAGATGAAAAAGTTTTCTCCCTTTTCCTGTGCCGCAACCTGTCCGAAGAGATTTGCCGCAAACGAATTAGTTGCCGACTCGACTTGCTTTTCGATGGGACTGATAGGTAGTGGATTGGGATTGGGATTGGGATTATTGCCCGGTGATGTCACATGGCTGCATCCGAAATTGGTCATGATAACCGCGACAATTACACCCAAAAAGAAAATTGTCCGACTGCGCTTCATATACTCCCCCTTTTATTGTTGCACAATCTCATTTTTAGGGCATTCTGAGCAAATGTCCGCTAAAATATTATACCGTGCACAAATCAAATGCAAGTCAACGACGAGATCTTACTTCTCATCCGACCGGGAAAATCGCCCGTCTATAGGATCGTATTTCATCCTCTCAGGTTTGTACCGTGGATCGGGCAGAAGGAGCCGTTCGACAACTTCACCGCCGATGATGTGGCGTTCTATGATTTCGGCGACGTCTTCTCTCTTTACGTGACAGTACCACACTCCTTCCGGGTAAATCACGACGTTCGGTCCATATTCGCAAACGTCAAGGCAGCCGGCTTTGTTTGCCCTGACTTTTGTTTTCAAGCCGCGGTCATGCAATTCCTTCTTGAACAACCCGCGGATTTCCTCGCTTCCCTTTTGCGCGCAGGAACCTTTGGGATCATCGTCATTTCTTCTATTGGTACAAATAAAAATGTGGCGAATGTATCTCATAAGAATTCATAAATCATCGCTTAAGATTTCCGTTACCAATATCCCGTGGTAATACGCACGTCTCCATAGACTCTTGCCCGGCAGGCAACTCTTTCCGTTTTCCCGTAATTGCCCGACCTCATGAGTTTCTTCTCGCATTCTTCAGGCGACGAAAGATTTTGCATCCCGTCGACAACCTCGACTTTACACCAGCCGCATACGCAGTCTCCACGGCAGGAGCTTCCAATTGGAATTCCATTTACGCGCGCCGCTTTAAAAAGGGTCTCCCCGGTTTTTAATTCAACCACTTTATTCAGAGGAACGAATAGTACCTTTGGCATCCATCATCAAGCATGTGAAATTTCAAACATCAGATGCTCAATCCAAAATCTAAGACCAGCAATAAAGAATTTTGTTTACCCTTTGGCATTCTTCAAGAATTTTTTCACACGATCCACGTCCATCGTGTTCAAAAGGTCATCCCTCGTGAGCCAGCCCTTTCTTGCGATGTAAACTCCGTATATGAAATCCGCCAGCCCGGCTTTGGAGTGAGCATCAGGATTGATCGAGAATTTCACACCGGCTTCTTTAGCCTTCTTTATGTTACGCCAGTCGATATCGAGACGATGAGGGTTAGCATTAATTTCTATGACTTTTTTGTTCCGAGATGCCGTCTTGATTATGTCATCGACGTCGACTTCGTAGCCATTTCTGCCGAGGAGCAGTCTGCCGGTCATGTGGCCAAGAATCGTCAGGTACGGATTTTTCATGGCGCTGACAAGTCTTTTTGTCGCCTCATCCTTTTTCATGCCCAGTCTGCTGTGAACGGAGCCGACTGAGAAGTCAAGCTTCTTCAAAACGCCGTCACCAAAATCAAGCTTGCCATCCGACAATATATCTACTTCGCTTCCTTTGAACACAAAAAAATCTTTCTGTACTGCGTTGATCTTGTCCACCGCGTCGGATTGTTCCTTCAGCCTCTTTTCGTCCAAACCGTTTGCGTAGATTGCGACTTTGCTGTGATCGCTGAGTCCCAGATATTTCAGTCCAAGTTTACGCGCGGCTTTCACCATGTCTTCAATCGAGTCGGCGCCGTCGCTCCAGTTGGTGTGAACATGGAACACCCCGATTATGTCCTCGAGTTCAATGAGCTTCGGTATTTCACCTTTCGAAGCGGCCCTTACCGCATCTCCGTCCTCGCGCAGCTCAGGAGGAATAAACTGGAGTCCCAGCTCGCTGAAAATATCCTCTTCGGACTCGAACTGTAATTTTTCTTTCCCCTTCTTTAACTCGTTCGATAACAATGTGTATCCGCGGGAAGAGGCGTATTCCCTCAGGCTCTGATAAAACTCCTTGCTTCCTGTCGAATGCAAAATTGCAAACGGATTCTCGGCTTTGTTCGTGATAATGAACTCAACCTGTATTCCATTTTCCCAGATGACTGAGACAAAATCATTCTGAACATCTTTGACTTCCTTCACACCCTTCAGCTTCTGCAAGGATGCAAAAAGTTTATCCCGCTCACCCGACTTAAATTTTATGACGCAATCGATGTCACGAATTATCTCTCTCCTCCGCCGGTAGCTGCCGGTGAATTCATACTTCTCAACTCCCGACAACTTTTCAAGCGCCGCAGATATTTCATTGGCAGTCGCATGGATAACGTTCAGGAGGTGGTATTCGCTATTCGCTTTCACCTTTTCAATCTCGGCGAGAATCTTGTCCTGAGTTTTCTTGCCGAAACCTTTTAAGGTAACAAGACGGTTTTCGTGGCAGGCGTATTCAAGCTCGGAAAGGGATTTTATGTCAAGCTCTTCATATAAGGCTCGAACTTTGTTCGGGCCGAGTCCCTGGATTTCGAACAGTTCCGTAAGTCCCGGTGGAAATGAGCTTTTCAGTTCTTCAAGGTAAGAAATCCTTCCTGTTTCGACGAATTCGGATAATTTTTTTGACAATGTTTCGCCAATTCCCGGTATTTTTCTAGCCTCGCCCTTCTGAATGAGCCCTACGACATCGGAGGTAGTTTGAGATAAAGATCGCGCAGCTCTAGAATACGCGACGGCTTTGAATTTATCTTCGCCTTTCAATTCAAGGAGCAAAGAGATTTCTTCGAGGGCATGAATGATTTCCTTCTTATCCACCTAAGAATTTAGCTTGCTGTGCCCTAATACGCAATCAAAGTAAGTTATCCGCGTATTAATTATGAAAAACCTTTTCCAAAACAATCCCAAAGGTTATATTATAAGTCAATTGCGGGGCGTGGCTCAGCCCGGTTAGAGCGCTTGGTTCGGGACCAAGAGGTCGTGGGTTCGAATCCCACCGCCCCGACAGATTATTTCGCATATATCTTCTGAGCGGTAACATTTCTAATAGATATCAAAACTAAGTATGGGAGTTAGAGCGTGGCGCGTTTCGCGCCAAGGTCATGGGTTCGAATCCCACCGCGCCGACAGAGAATGTATTTCGCATATATCATCCAGAGTGAGAAAACCCTCAGATATTACACAGGTAGCACGAAGGAACTTGAGAACCGTTTGATGAGACACAACAACGGAGACACTCCTTCAACACGAAGAGAGGTTCCCTGGAAACTGGTACATTTCGAAGAATTTCAATCGCGTTCCGAAGCTGTAAAAAAGGAAATGGGAATAAAGTCTCGCGGAGCCGCAAGATATCTGGAAGATGTTGAAACTAAGACAAGCACTTAGAGCGTGGCGCGTTTCGCGCCAAGGTCGTGGGTTCGAATCCCACCGCCCCGACACTTCATACCATCACTAATGTATCTGAAAGTTAAAGTCCATCCTTCATCTAAACGCGATGAAGTAATACAAAAGGCTCCGGACAATTTCGAAGTATTCCTTCGCGCGAAACCCATCGAAGGCAAAGCAAATGAAGCTCTCCTCATTTCTTTGAGCAAATTCTTGAAAGTTTCACGCTCAAAGATTCGCTTGATTAGAGGGTCATCATCTCACAATAAGATTGTCGAATTAATACATTAGGATTTCTATCATTCCATATTTAATTCTGTCAAAGGTTGTTCGTTACGAGGTGGAACGGCAATGAAAGATTTGTCGTTGAATTATTATTAAACCGTATGATTTGCTTCAACGTCGATAAGACTGTGACATGAGGACTTCCCTGCTTTTCATATTAACTGCGACAGTCATGCCCACAGCGTATGATGCTCACGCGCGGGTCAAGCAGAGTTATACTTTCAGCGGCACAATCAAGAATTCTGAGACCGGTGAAGTCCTCATCGGGGCGACTGTCATCGTGAGAGAACTGAAAGATGTGGGCGCATCTTCCAATGCTTACGGCTTTTATTCAATTACGCTTCCGGAAGGAACATACGCGGTCAATATCCAGTATCTCGGCTTCAAGACTAAGCTCGATACGATCGTTCTCGATCGCGACCGGACAATTAATTTCTCACTTGCGCCTCAGCCGATAACCGAAAGCGAAGTGGTGGTGTCGGGAGAACACAGCAACGCAAACGTCGTCTCCACAAACACGAGCTCGAACAACCTTCAGGTTCAGCAGGTAAAAGCAATCCCCGTCATTCTCGGCGAACAGGATATTTTGAAGACCATCCAGTTCCTTCCAGGAATCGAGGCGGCAGGCGAAGGAAGCACCGCCTTCTATGCGCGCGGCGGAAGCGCGGATCAAAACTTGATCGTGCTCGACGAGGCTCCCGTCTATAATCCATCTCACCTTCTTGGGTTTCTTTCTGTATTTAATTCGGATGCGATAAACGACGTCACGGTCATCACTGGAGGCATGCCGGCAGAATACGGCGGGCGGTTGTCTTCTGTGGTCGATATCCGGACCAACGATGGCAACGACAAAAAATTCGGTGCCACGGGCGGAATCGGACTCCTCGATTCGCGGTTGACCGTCGACGGACCGATCATCAAAGATCAAGGTTCCTTCATCATTTCCGGTCGCAGAACTTACGCGGATCTCTTCCTCAGACTCTCCAAGGACACGACCATAAACCGTGTGCGTTTGTATTTCTACGATTTGAACGCGAAGGTGAATTACACGCTCGGCGATAAAGACCGCGTTTTTTTGTCGGGATATTTCGGAAGAGACAATTTCAATTATCCGGATATTTTCGGATTCAACTGGGGGAACGCAACCGCGACTTTGAGATGGAACCATGTTTTTGGCGACAAATTTTTCTCCAATACTTCGCTGATCTACAGCGACTACGAATACACAAACGATGTAGGTTTAGGCACGAACCAATTTGAGATAACATCGGGGATCCAGGATGCAAATTTCAAAACCGATTTCCAGTATTTCATGACCTCGGGTAATACCATCAGTTTCGGCCTCAATTCGATTTATCACACATTCTTCCCCGGTGCTATCACATCCAGTTCGACAAGTTCCGTCAACAGCCTGTCGCTTGAACACAAGTATGCCCTCGAGAATGCGGCATACATCTCCCACCAGATCGGCATACTCTCAGATTTGAATCTCGACTACGGGTTAAGAGTCTCATCATTTACTCTCCTTGGCCCGGGCACAGTCTACACTTATAATGACCTGGGAGACATTATGGACACAGCAGCTTATGGGTCCGGAAAATCAATAAAGACTTACGTGAGCCTTGAGCCGCGCATTGCGCTGACATACATTCTCGACCAGGAAAACTCTATCAAATCTTCTTACGACAGGACTGTCCAGTACCTGCACCTTCTTTCAAATTCGACTTCGACTAATCCGAGCGATCTGTGGGTTCCGAGCACAAATAATGTTCCGCCGGAGTATGCGGACCAGGTTGACATCGGATATTTCAAGAACTTCGACAACAACCAATATGAATCTTCGCTCGTTCTTTACTACAAATTAATGCGCAACCTGATCGATTACCGGAACGGCGCCGACTTGCAGCTTAATCCGGTTGTCGAGTCTCTTCTGTTATATGGGACGGGATGGAGCTACGGTGCAGAATTACTCGTTAAGAAAAAAATCGGGCCAATCGCTGGGTGGCTTTCTTACACACTTTCGCGAACGGAAGAAAAGTTCGCGCAGATAAACAACGGGAATCCGTTCCCTGCAACGCAGGACCGGACTCATGCCTTTTCAGCCGTCGTCACATATGACTTAAACGACACGTGGACATTTGGTGCGACCTGGGTTTATTATGCCGGCAACGCGGTTACTTTCCCGAGCGGCAACTACATGATCGACGGACGACTTGTGCCATATTATACTTCAAAGAACGGTTATCGAATGCCGGCATATAACAGACTCGATCTGTCGGCAACATGGACGATCAACCAACATTCAAACTTGAACTTCTCGATCTACAATGCCTACAATCGCCAGAACGCGTACTCCATCACCTTCCGGCAAAACCCGGACAATCCAAACGAGACACAGGCGGTGCAGACCACGATATTCCCTATCATGCCATCAATAACTTATAATTTTAATTTTTAGAATTACATCATGACTCGCAGACACGATCGAATATTATTTCTGTTGCTCCTGCTCTTCAGTCTCTCTTCCTGTCAAAAAGTCATCTCCATCGACCTCAACCAGACAAGCCCGCAGATAGTGATTGAAGGACTCGTGAACGACCAGGGCGGAATGGATTCCGTCGTGATAAATATGACGGGAGATTACTTCACGCCTTCCTTATACTTTCAACCGATAACAAACGCAACGGTAGTAATTTCAGACAATGCCGGCGATGTCGACACTCTGAGGCAGGATTCTGCAAACGGGGTTTATTATTCCTTGAGGCCCGACGGCGCACCGGGGATAACATACTCGTTGAAAGTAATTGCAAATGGAAAGGAATATGACGCTGTCTCCACGATGCCTCGGAAGGTAGACATAGATTCCTTCTATGCCCAACCTTCAGCCAGTCTGTTCGGCGAATCGGGCTACGATTTTTACGTGGTGTTCAAAGATCCCCCTCAGTCCGGAAATTATTATCGCATCATACCGCATGTGAATTCTATTCCGCCTGATTCAATCAGAGGCGGACGAGGCGGAATCTTCATAGCCGACGATGAGTTTACAAATGGAAATGAAATTACGTTCCGCTTCGGCATCAGAACGGATCGAAACGACAACAGCGCCAAGATTGGCCCTGGCGACACCGTGAAAGTCGACCTTCTCTCGATCGATAAGGCTACCTACGACTATCTTTATACTCTCAGAAACGTTATAGCCGCAGACCAGAGTCCAACCTCTCTGTCTCCCGCCAACCCAAACACAAATCTCACCAACGGTTCAGTGGGATATTTTTCCGCTTATGCGATGGACTCACGGACAATAATCCTTAGATAATCCTGCATTAATCCGGCGATGACTCAGCTGTGAGGTTCTTATCTGCCGAGACACAAAGAACGGCGGATTATTCAGAATTATTGCCGCCTCTTCGCGATTTGACATTCCGGTGCTGAGATCAAACCCGGGTTTTACAGCTCAAAACTCATCTCAAAAAATCGAGATCGGATTCCATTTCTGTTTGATTTTCTTTGACTTTTCGGCTCAGCTTATCTAAATTCATTCCAGTTGTGCTCTTGATGACAAACGAAATTTTCCATCATTTATTTCTCGGAACACCTTGATAACCTGCGGAGTGAAATCATGAATTCTCAAATTCTACCGATGACTCTTGGTGAAATTTTTGAAA